>DASPOR010000084.1 GCA_035625915.1 Alphaproteobacteria bacterium
TCTCACGACGCTGCAGCGGCCTGGCGCGGAGGGCGTGCCGTTCTTCTTCCTGCGCGTCGACAAAGCGGGCAACGTCACCAAGCGGTTCAACTCCACCTCGTTCCACCTCGCTGAATACGGCGGCGCCTGCCCGGTGTGGAAGGTGCACATGGCCTTCCGTTCGGCCGGCGTCATCATTCCGCAATTCGTCGAAATGCCGGACGGCGACCGCTTCTTCACCATCAACCGCACTGTCGATCGTCCTGCGGTCAACTCCGAAACGCAGGACCACCGGCTCGCTATCTCGCTCGGCTGCGAGCTCAAACATGCGAAGAGGCTCGGTTATGCGGCGGCCTTTAATGTCGACGACGAGCGCATGTTCAGTCGAATCGGCATCAATTGCCACGTCTGCCCGCGCCAAGCCTGTTCGCAGCGCGCCCACCAGCCGCTTTTCATGGACTTGCCGCTGGACACCAACCGGCGCGGCAACACCAGATACGAGAGCTGAGATCTTCGCAAAAACCGGAACGACTATTTGCCGGAATCGGCTGCCGGGGAGACGGGCTCAACCAGACCTTGCCGAAGACCGAAATAGAGCAGCTCGATATCGGTATCCACGCCGAGCTTCGACTTGATCGCATAGTGGTAGTTCGCCACGGTCTTGCGGCTGAGGTTCAGCGCCGAGGCGATCTCATCGGTTGATTTAGCGTCCAAGATCATGCGGAAAATTTCGAACTCGCGCGGTGAAAGTCCGTGCAGTCCCGTTTTTTCATCCTGCACCCGATCAAATGCGAGTGCCTCGCTGATCTCGGGACAAATGGCGAGCCGGCCTTCGGCAATATCGCGCACTGCCCTCACGAGAAGGTCGGGTGGGCTAGTTTTGGTGATGTACCCTTTGGCCCCGGCGCGAAAGGCCTGCAGGGCGTAAGCGGCCCCGCTATGCATCGTGAACACAAGGACCCGCGCCTGAGCGTCGAACTCGCGGATATGCTCGATTGCATCGATGCCGCCGCGGCCCGGCATCGAAATATCCATGATGACGACATCCGGCCGTGTATCCTTGTAGCATCGATAGCCCGATGCAGCGTCGCCGGCTTCGCCGACGACTATCAGGCCTTCGTGCTTCGCGAGGAGCGAGCGGTAGCCTTCGCGAACGACGGCGTGGTCGTCCACAATAAGGATTCGGATTGTTTTCCGGCTCATTGGATGAGTTCCACGGGGGCTTCAAATGGAATCATAGCATGAAGCTTGAAGCCCTTATCGTCGAGGTCGATGACATCCAGTGTTCCACCGAGCGCCATCACGCGTTCGCGCATCCCGATGAGCCCCAGCCCGCTCCCTTGCGCGGCAATTCCGCTCTCAACTGCTCCACACCCATCGTCCTCGATCGTCAGCGCCAGCCAACGTCGCGCAGGCGAGGTGTGTTCCCCGGCCTCCCGACTTAAGTTGAGAGCGACGCGCGCATGCCCGGCGTGCGCATGCTTATTGATGTTGGTCAGTCCCTCCTGGACGATTCGATAGACATGGGACGCCGCCGTGGGGGGCAGCACGCGGAGGTCGCCGTCGATTTCGAGCGAAATTTTCAATTGCCCCTCGGCTTGCCGTTCTTGATCCCTGGCCAGAGTCGCAAGGCTGGCGGCGAGCCCAAAATCATCGATTTCAGGCGGACGAAGCGTCCGCAAAGTGGCGCGGAGCGATCTCATCACGGCCGTCGAAATCCGCGAGAGATTGTTTGCCTCCGGCACGAGCGCGGGGCACGCGGTCTCGGCCGTCGCCTTGATCGATGCCGCCACCGCACTCATGGCGCTGAGATTTTGAGCGAGTTCATCGTGCAGATCGCGCGCCAAATCGAGCCGCTCCTGCTCTTGATTGTCGACGAGCTTGGCAGCAAGCTCCCGCTTTTCGCGGGTTGTCCGGTCGAGGCTTGCTGCGAGCGTGTTGAACACCTCGCTGATGCGTTGTAGCTCGATCAACCGGAAGTTCGGCAATCGGCACGATAGATCGCCGTGCGCCAGCCTGTCGAGGCCGGCCAAAATATCCTTTGTCGGACGTAGCGCTCGGCTAATTGCGCCATATTGCAAAATGCAAATCGCTCCGATGACGAGCCCGGTAAGCCCAAGAAGCCCTGAGACTTCTTTCCAGATTGCGGCGACAATGGCTGCACTCTCCATGGTGACGGTCACCGTTCCATAGGTCTTGCCATGGTAAGAAATAGGACGAACAACGTCGGCCTGCCCTGCGGGAATCCAATCGAAGAGTGCGGCAAACCAATCTGGCGGCTTGCCGACGCTGCGATTGAACCCGATACAGCTCGATCGCGCGAGATTTCCATCCGCTCTGGTGTATTCTACGCACTGGCCCGCACTCTGGAGGACTTCAGTTACGAGATCCAAGTCGGGGAAGCGGTTCGCCAGGGTTTTGTTCATCTCGA
Source organism: Alphaproteobacteria bacterium (assembly GCA_035625915.1). Classification (NCBI taxonomy): domain Bacteria; kingdom Pseudomonadati; phylum Pseudomonadota; class Alphaproteobacteria; species Alphaproteobacteria bacterium. Next base: position 2,411 of record DASPOR010000084.1, read on the forward strand.
TGCGAGAAAGCTGGATCTGCAGCTGCCGAACGAGCAAATCGGCGACATGCTCGTTGAGCTGGCGAACGTCACGATAGGTCCCGAATAGCGCGAGTGCCGCAGCGATGAGAAAGCAAAGCAAGGCAACGGCTACCACGCGGCGCGTCAGTGACGACTTGAGATCGAGATTAGGAGCCATATCGCGGGTTCTGTAACCGCATCCTACCGCAACCACAGATTGCTCGAGGGGTTGAGCGATATAAACCTATGGCGCGGCTTCGGCCTAAAGTTAAGCGGCGCCGCGCAACGGGCAATTTGCCCAAAGCTTCTCAGGCAAAACTCTGTTTCCCTTCTGGCTGCGGCAGCCAATTTATAGCAGCGTCCGTCCCCTGTAACACGGAAGGAAAGCACGCCATGTCATGGACAACTCCAACGCTCGTCGAAATGTGCGTCGGCCTTGAGATCAACGGGTATCTCCCCGCTGAGTTTTGAGCGACATCTCGGTCTCGCGACTGGGATTTGTCAATTGGCAGCAGTGAGCAGTCCTGGCCGCTATGTCCGAGCGTTCGCGTCCCGGTACTCGGTGGCTATGTTGTGTCAGGCGCCGAGGAGGCTAGGCGCCGAAGCGCAGGCGCCCAAGCCGGGATGGCCGCGGTCGAGGAGTGAAGTCATCCCTGCCTGATGCTTATATCCTATTAGTGCAAGTGAACCCCGGGCGATGTCCCGGGGTTTTCATTTCAACGCTCCGACGCAGCTCAACTTGCTCCGACGCAGCTCCGGACTAGACCCTTTCAATTGTCGTCGTGTGCTGCGGCGCGCCCAGGCGAGCTAACCAAGCTGGAATCAATCCCAGTTCAGCGGTAACAATGCGACAGCTTCTCGTGCCATCTGGCGTCCTCGCCAAACGGGCTGCGCAGCGCTCCATCTTTCACCTGATGAATCACCTTTATGAGTTCGGTGACCTTGCGGCGCCAGCGCGCAGCATCTTTTGCAGATCGCTCATGAATTGTAACGAAAAAGTCCTAACAGCCGTCGCAGCAATCCCACGGGAGCTTGAGGTGCCTCAGGCGCCTCCTTGCGTTCGCGTTCAAGTTTCTCGGCCTCAGCGATCTGCTCAGGAGTCATTTCGTCCCGTCGCGACGCCATTTCCAGCCAATTTTGCGCCAGTTCGAGGCACGCTATGCGATCTGCCTCGGTCTTGGCCTCGCTGGCCAAGCGGTAGCATTTTTCAGCCAATTTGCTGTAGTCATTGGAGGTGGACATGGATGCCCCTCCCTACACACAGTCGCGAATACTATCAGCCCACCAGCCGCCCATAGCAACGCTAAAGCACAGCCGCGCGCGTTAGCCGTCGGAACAGGGGCAAAGGGGAGGTTCGGCGGAAGCCGCATCGATCGAAGCGGAGGAAAGCGATGAGGTGTTTCTTTTCGCGTTGATGCTGCTTGGCACCGTAGTTACTGCCGCGCGCGCAGGACGATATTCCGGACCTTAAGGGTACCTGGTCGGGAAAACGCAAGGCGATCGTCTTTGGCAACAATCTGCACCACCCCCCCCGGGGGGACCCAAACGGTGGCCGATCCGCCGCGCGTGCACGAAATCGATGCGACCTATGTCGTTGAGCGTCAAGACGGACGAGATACCGAGGACGCGACGCATCGGCATGGCCTCCCAAGGAAGTACGTTGCGCATCCTTCGAGACATCATGGCATTTCCGCTACAGTGAATGATTATTTTCTGACGACAAGCCATACGTCATGTTGCGGTCAACATCGATCAAGGCGCCGGGATTTTTGATCAGTAGCACGGCCATGGAAGCAAGTGCGTTCTCCTACAATCCAATGTTGGATTAATGCGATAGATGATGATGGACAGCGTCGTTATTGCCACCTGCGGCGCGCGACGATTCATCATCAATTGATCACTCGACTTACGCAATTCGGCCCTGACTGTAGATTCTAATGCTGGTCTCGGGGGTAGGGGGACAAGCGGCCGGTAGTCGGCCTCGATTTCCGGGTTCGGCGGGCGCCTCTCAGCAGATCCATGACGAGTTTCGTGCGAAGTCCGGATTACGTCGGGTTGAAGCCGATATGGAAAGGGAACCTCCGCTTGTTTCTCTTGGCCGCCATGATCGTCCAGCGAGCATTTCTGCCTTCATTGCCAAATGAAAACAGCGAATCTGCTCACGCTTGTTGTCGGCCGTCACGCATCTCGCGCACACGATGATGCCGCGCCCGAGCGGCGGCATTTTCGGCCGCCTTGGCTAGTGGAAGATCTGGCGAGTTGCTTTGTCGTCAAAACGCGAGGCGGTCAGGAACTGGCCTACATCTACTACGAAGACGACCCCAGACGCCGGTTGATCGTGAAGCTCCTTAGCCGCGATGAAGCGCGGCGAGTAGCGGCTGCCATCGCCAAGCTGCCGGAAGTTGTGTAAAGGCCAAAGTGCCGGACGAAGAGCGCGCGATTGTTTGTCGTCACAGACGCCCGGTAAAAAGTCCCTGGCAGGCCGCGGCGAAGTTCGGCGGAGCGCGCAGGGCGAGTGAGCTTTCGGT
>DASPOR010000085.1 GCA_035625915.1 Alphaproteobacteria bacterium
ATTTCGGCTACTCCTTCTTTCCTTGTAGTAGCCGAATATCATCGCGTGGCAAGTGCAAAGACCGCTCAAAACACGCAAACGACGTAACGTCCCTTCTCATAGCCAATCATGAAAAGTCAGCGCATTTCATGGACGTGGGCTCGACCAATTTCACGTGTTTGCGAGACCGACTCCTTTCGCATCACCATGTATTCCGCGCCAGAAACACCGGCAATCGGGATGCGGCAAAAATCAGTCGAATTTGCGCGAGCGGGGGAAGCCATTCGGGGGGAGACGTCCGGCTTGCGCGCGTTGGCCAACCCAATCGCCGAGTTCGACCTTGGAGAAGGTGCGCGTCCGGTCGCCGGTGCGGCATGTCAAGCCTTCCGCCATTGCAAAGGACTTCACATCCGACAGACCGCCATCCTTGTATTTCTGCAAAATGACGCCGCGGCCGCGGCTCATCTCCGGCACTTCGTCGAGCTTGAAGAGGACAAGCTTTCGGTTTTCGCCGAGGACCGCAACCCAGTCGCCGCTGACCGGCGCGCAGGCCGCCGCCTCCACGTCGCCTCCGACATTGAGCACCTGCTTGCCGGCACGCGTTTGGGCCAACACGTCCTCGGCCTTGACGACGAAGCCGCGCCCGTCGCTCGCCGCGACGATGAACTTCTCATCCGCCTTGTAAACCCGCATATGCACGAGCCCTTGGTCGTTGCCAAATTCGATCATCAGGCTGAGGGGTTCGCCGAAGCCCCGGCCGCCCGGCAACTTGTCGCATGTGAGCGTGTAGAAGCGACCGTTGGTTGCGAAGACGAGAAGCTTGTCGGTCGTCTCGGCGTGGATGGCAAACCTGTGCCGGTCACCCTCCTTATATTTAAGGTCGGCCATGTCGGCGAGGTGACCCTTCACACTCCTTATCCAGCCCTTATCGGAGCAGATCACCGTGATGGGCTCACGCTCGACGTAGGCTTCGAGCGGAACGTCCTCGACCTCGGGGGCCGAGCCGATCTCAGTGCGCCGTTTGCCGAGCGGAGATTTCGGACCGAACTTCGCCTTGAGCGCGCGCACCTCCTCGCCAAGTCGTTTCCAGCGCTTGCTTTCGTCCCTGAGGAGGCCCTTGATCTCGGCGCGTTCCGCCGAGAGTTTTTTGTGCTCTTCGGCGATCGAAATCTCTTCGAGCTTGCGCAACGCGCGCAGGCGCATGTTGAGAATCGCCTCGACCTGATTATCGGTGAGCTTCCACTTGCGCATCATCTTTGCCTTTGGGTCGTCCTCCTCGCGGATGATGCGGATTACGGCGTCGATATTGAGATATGCGATGCGGAAGCCCTCGAGGATCTCGAGCCTTTCCTCGATCTTGCCGAGGCGGAATTTCGAGCGGCGAACGAGCACGTCGTGGCGATGATCGAGATAGGCGCGCAAGACCTCGCGGAGGTTCATCACACGAGGCGCTAACCCGCCGTCGAGCACGTTCATGTTGAGGCCAATGCGCGTCTCTAGCTCGGTTTGGCGGAAGAGCGTTTCCATCAGCACCGCGGGATCGACATTGCGGCTCTTGGGTTCGAGCACGAGGCGTACTTCGTCGGTCGACTCGTCCCGCACGTCGGCGAGAAGAGCGAGTTTTTTTTGCTGCAGAAGTTCGGCGATCCGCTCGATGAGCCGCGCCTTCTGCACCTGATAAGGGATCTCCGTGACGACGACCTGATAGATACCGCCCTTGAGTTTCTCCACCTCCCACCGCGCCCGCAGACGGAAGCTGCCTCGCCCGCTTGCGTAAGCTTCGACAATATTCTCGCGCGGTTCGACGAGGATGCCACCAGTCGGGAAATCCGGCCCAGGAACGAGCCGGACCAGCGTGTCGATGCGCGCCTCGGGATGTCCGATCAAGTGGACGAGGGAGTCGCAAAGTTCGCCGATATTGTGAGGCGGAATGCTCGTCGCCATGCCGACGGCGATTCCCTGAGCGCCATTGGCAAGCAGGTTCGGGAAATTCGCGGGCAGGACGATGGGCTCTTCGTTCTCGCCATCGTAGGTCTGGCGGAAACCGACGGCATCCTCATCGATCCCTTCGAGGAGCAATTCCGCGACCGCCGTCATCCGTGCTTCCGTGTATCGCATCGCGGCGGCGTTATCGCCGTCGACGTTCCCGAAATTGCCTTGCCCGTCGACGAGGGGATAGCGCGCAGCGAATTCCTGCGCCAAGCGCACGAGCGCGTCGTAGATCGCGGCATCGCCGTGCGGATGGTACTTCCCCATGACATCGCCAACGATGCGCGCACATTTCTTGAAGCCCTGATCCGGATCCAGCCGGAGCTGACGCATCGCGTAGAGCAGGCGCCGATGTACTGGCTTCAGGCCATCGCGTACGTCCGGTAGCGAGCGCGACATGATCGTCGAGAGCGCGTAGGAGAGGTAACGCTCCGAGAGCGCGTCCGAAAACGGGGCCGGACGAACCTCGCCGGCCAAAGTTAAATCTGCCATCGAAACCTCATTGGGACCCTAGATATAGTAGCTGAGCCGCAATCTCCGTCAACTGCTTGGCGGCATCGATGGCCTTGACCTCTTGCTATCCCGAGAGCGCAGAGTGCGGCTGAGCTGATCGAGGAAATAGGAGCGGCTTGCTGGCGGCTGGCGATGAAATGCCGCAAAGACGTGGCGTTCGAGGAAGTGTCCGGTGAGCGCCAAGGCTTCGGCGATATCGCCATCGCTCGGCGTGGCCGCACTATCGATGAGAAATCCCGGCAGCGCCAAGAGCCTGTCCCGGTAGGCCTCCCCGGCGGAGAGCGAGACGGCGCGGCCGGTACGCGGAGAGACAAAGGCAAGCTCGTCGTTGCGCCCGGTAGCTGCACACTTGGTCAGGTCGAGGCCAAAACCGAGCTCGCCGAGAAGGCCCAACTCCCAAGCGACGACCGCCCGGCCCCAACCCGTAATGCGGTCGCTCGATTCGAGCGCGGCCACGAGTGCCGAAATGGCAGCGAAGATCGTGGGATGCGGTTCGCGCTCGGGTAAGGCGAGTTCCGCAACGGCGCAGGCAGACGCTAATGCCGCAAGGCGCAGCGGGTCGTCGAGCAATGCCGCCGCACCATTATGGAGCTGTTCGCAAGAAAAATATCCTAGGTGGTCTGCAAGTCGAGCCCGCCACGTGGCTTGCAAGCGGCTGCCTGGTTGAAGTGCGCCTCGCTTGCCGGCACTCGCCCCCCCATGGACGAGGCCGGCATGACGACCGTGCTCACGCGTCAGGAGCTGCAAGATCAAAGCCCTTTCGCCGTGCTTGCGCGCGGCCAGGACGATTCCCTCGTCGGTCCATTCCATGGCTCTGGTTTAGCCCACAACGGTTTGAGTGACTATATTTTGGTTGGCGCGCACATTGTTCAACGAGCCCAACGCGTCGGGGAATGGAATACGGTCGGGCCGCGCAATCGATCAGCGCCAAAGTGCACTCGAGCACCCTGTGTGCGCAGCAACGATCCTGACCGTCCCGCGCCTGCGGATAGAGTTCCGCATCAATGCTTTGGAATATTGTCCGCGTTGGCGATCTCATAGGTGTCATCGTGGGCCCGTCACACATCGAATTCGAGCCCTATCGTGCGATAGTGCTCGGGCCGATCCGCCCAATTCTCCTCTACCTTGACGTGAAGGACGAGATGCGCGCGGCGGCCGATGAGCGATTCGAGCTCTTTGCGCGCCGCACTGCCGATCGCTTTGATGCGCGCGCCACCCTTCCCGAGCACGATCGGCCTGTGGCTTTCGCGTTGGACATAGATCACCGCGGACACTCGCGCACTCCCGTCGCCGTGCTCCTCCCAAGATTCGACGTCGACGGCACTTGCATAGGGAAGCTCCTGATGGAGCTGGAGGAAAACCTGCTCTCGCACGAGCTCGGCGGCGAGGAGGCGGGTCGGCAAGTCGGAAAGCTGGTCCTCGGGGTAGAGCCAGGCGCCGGGCGGCATCCTCGCCACGAGCGCTGCGCGCAGGTCCTCGACCCCGTCGCCATTGAGGGCGGAAATCATGAACGTGTCTGTGAAGGCACCGTCAGCATTCAGGCGTGCCGCGAGTTCAAGGAGAAGCGGCTTTTCGACCCGATCGATCTTATTGAGCACGAGGATCGCCTGCCGATTGCCGCGCTTGAGACCATCGAGAATGCGGCGCGTATCTTCGTCGTAGCCCCTCGCGGCATCGACCAGGACTGCGATCACATCCGCGTCGTGAGCCCCTTTCCAGGCGGCCGCGATCATGGCGCGGTCGAGTCGGCGCTTCGGCGTGAAGATTCCCGGCGTGTCCACGAGAACGAGCTGCGTGGCGCCAACGATGGCGATGCCGATGATTCGCGTGCGGGTAGTCTGCACCTTGGGCGTGACGATCGATATCTTGGCACCCACGAGCGCGTTCGTGAGGGTGGATTTGCCGACATTCGGCCGGCCGATCAGGGCAACGAAGCCGCAGCGGCGCCCGGCAGCATCGTCGACGGTTTCAGCCACGCTTCTCGTCCTGCACATGGGCCAGGAGGAGTTTGGCGGCGGCTTGTTCCGCGGCACGCTTGGAGCGGCCCTGGGCCTCTACGGGTGCGCGGCCCGTGACCGAGACCGCGATGGTGAATCGCGGTTCGTGCGACGGTCCTTCAATGGCTACGGTCTTATAGCTCGGCAGCGGCAGCCCGTGGCCCTGGGCCCATTCCTGAAGGGCGGTTTTGGCGTCGCGGGGCGGGGTTGCGGATTCGTCCACAAGCGGATTCCAATAGCGCTCGATGAAGGGGCGCGCCACGGCGAGTCCACCGTCGAGATAGAGTGCTGCAATTACAGCCTCGCAAGCATCGGCAAGGAGGGTCGGGCTCTTTCGGCTTCCGGCGTCCGACTCGCCTTTC
>DASPOR010000086.1 GCA_035625915.1 Alphaproteobacteria bacterium
CGAGTTCATCAAGCGCGCAAAGGACAAAAACGACTCGTTCCGCCTCATGGGTTTCGGGCATCGCGTCTACAAACACTACGATCCACGGGCGAGCGTGATGCGCCGCACATGCTATGAAGTGCTTGATCATCTCGGCGTGAAACATGACCCGCTTCTCGAGCTGGCCATGGCGCTCGAGAAAATCGCCCTCGAGGACGAATATTTCGTCGAGCGGAAGCTCTATCCGAACGTCGATTTCTATTCCGGCATTATCCTCAAGGCGATCGGCTTCCCGACGAGTATGTTTACTGCACTCTTCGCCATCGCGCGCACGGTTGGCTGGGTCGCACAATGGAATGAGATGATCGAGGACCCGAGCCAGAAGATCGGTCGTCCTCGCCAGCTCTACACCGGCCACACGAAACGCGCCTACGTGCCGATCGAACAGCGGAAATAATCGTGCCGTGGCGAGCGGCGTCAAGCGCTACAGTGGACAAGATGGATCGAAGGGCCCTTCGCCCAACGTCCCAAGGCGCCGACGCCACGCGCCCGCGAATGATAATGCCCTCCTGCGGCACCGATTATCCCGCCCGCGGCATGCGTTAGGTCTCGCCGCGGTGACGCTGGCGTTCCTGCTGGCCGCGGCGCTGATTTGGGCGATCTGACCTCGGCGTATGTGGCGATCGATCAAGCCCGCTCGACCAACTCGATTTTGTAACCGTCGGGATCCTCGATGAAGGCGATGACGCTGCCGCCGTGCTTCATGGGGCCCGGTGGACGGGGAATCTTTACCCCTTCGGCTGCGAGCCGCTCGCAAGCGCCATAGATGTCCCGGACGGAGATCGCGAAATGGCCGAATCCTTCGCCGAGCGCATAAGCTTCCTTCCGCGGCCAGTTGTAGGTGAGTTCGATTACGGTTGAATTCATCTCATCGCCATAGCCGACGAAAGCGAGCGTGAATTCGCCGCTGGGATAGTCCTTGTTACGCAGCTCCTTCATGCCGAGAAGGCGCGTGTAGAAATCCAGCGACTTCTTCAGATCGCGCACCCGTACCATCGTGTGCAGGAATTGCGCGCCCTCGAACCCGGTCTTGCCGACTGCGGCGCGTTTTGCTTCCGTTACGGTCATGGTGGCATTCCTCTCCTAATGGGATCGCCCAACTCTATGCCATCGAAGGCTGTTTTGTCTTCTCCGCAATCACCCTGAGCACGGTGCGAGCCGCCCGCGTGCTCGGCGGCGACCCATCCATGCCCAGGGCATGGAGTGCAGGTCGGACGGCGTCGATCTGCGCACGCCGCGCTTCGGGATCGCGCAGCAGTTTGCCGACCGCTTCAGTCAATCGCTCCGGGCGGCAAGCGAATTGGAGAAACTCGGGAATCACGGGCCGATTGAGCATTACATTAACAAGCGTGGCGTAACGCACTCTCATCAAAAAAACGCGCAAAATCGCGGCAGTGATGAAATTGATCCGGTAGGCGATCACCATCGGGCAGCGCGCCAACGCCAATTCCAATGAAACCGTGCCTGAGGCGGCGAGTGCGGCGTTTGCGGCGGCGAAGGCGTCATATTTCTCGTTCGCGGAGCGAACGATGACGACCGGCATTGGCCAGCTTGCGGTGCGCGAAGCAACGCTCTCCGCGACCGTGTCGACGGTCGCGATGACGACATGAAGATTTGGCCACTCGGTCGTGAGGCGCTCGACGGTCTCGGCGAACCTTGGCAGCAGCCGCGCGATTTCGCCTCGCCTGCTCCCCGGCAGAAGCGCGAGAAGGGGCGCGCTTGCTGGGATGCCGTGACGTGCCCTGAAACGCCCGCCATCGCCCTGCTCGGCACCCTCCTCGATCACCGGGTGGCCGACAAACGTCGCTGGCAAACCTTCCTTCTCGAAATAGGGTGGCTCGAATGGCAGCAACGTCATGATATGGTCGAGAAAGCGGGCGGATTCCTTGGCCTTCCATGGCCGCCACGCCCACACCATCGGCGCGACATACCGGATCAATGGTATGCCGAGCCGTTTCCGCTTCACTCGCTTCTCGACTCTGCCGCAAAACCCGCTCGCATCGATCGAGACGACGGCCGCTGGGTGGAGCGCTTCGATTCGCGAGGCGGTTTCGCGAATTCGTCGCAAGATGAGCGGTATCCGGGGCAACACCTCTGTCAGTCCCATGACTGACAGTTCTTCCATCGGGAAATCGCTTGTCAGTCCCTCGGCCGACATTCGCTCGCCCCCGATTCCGGCAAAGCGCACGTCGCCGTTCGTCTCGCGCTTCAGCGCCGACATGAGCCGCGCCCCGATTGCATCGCCCGACGACTCTCCCGCCATGAGAAAAATGAGAGGCCCTGCCGACCGCTCCACGATGCCAGGGTTCGAGGTCACTCCATTGCCCCGATACCGATGACGAACAGGCCGGCGGCATCCGCCTTCGCCACCACCGCATCCCGGTCGATCACAAGTGCCCCGCCAGCCTCGATCGCAATACCCCTGAGGCCGGCCGCCTTAGCATTCGCAACGGTCCTTGCGCCGATGGCGGGTAGATCGACGCGCGTCTCCTGGCCGGGTTTCATCATCTTGATGAGAACGCCGCCGCGGCCGCCGCGTTTCAACTCTCCGGCACGCGCGATCATCGCGTCCGTACCTTCAACCGCTTCGAGGGCCAGGACCACGCCCTGCTGCACGATGACACCCTGTCCTACATCGACGCGGCCAAGCGCCCTCGCGACTTCGATGCCGCGCTTGATGTCGCTCCATGCTTCCTCATCGGGTGCGACCCTGCCGTAAAGCCCTTCGGTAGCCAACAGGCCGCGATCAATCGTCTCCGGCCCGACGATGTGAAATCCGCGTCCCTCCAGCCATTGGATCACCGCGGTATGGAGTGCGTCGTCTCGAAAAAACGCCTTACCCACGCTGTAAATGAACTGTAATGCGGTCTTGTCGGGAATAAGCTCGGAGAGACTTGGGCGTCGAAAGGCGCCGGCCAGTACGAGATCCTTGGCGCCGTTCGCGTGCAACAACTCGACCGCTTTGCCCGCTGCGCCAAGTCGAACCCACGCATGGGGTGCTGACGCAATGTGCGCTTTCTCCGCGTGACCCTTGATCGCGACGACAAAGACCTCGCGCCCCTCCTTCCGGCAGGCCTCGATCAGGCGCGCCGGAAGCGCTCCTCCGCCGGCAATTATTCCAAGCTTGTTGGCCATTTCACCTAGTCGACTTCCCCGGGCCGGGGCTGGCAGATCGCCCGATTCGAGTCGGCGCGGATGAAGCTTGCGATCTCCATGACAACTTCGTTGTCGTGATAGATTTCCTCGACATCCGACAAGCGCTCGGCCATCGTCCCTTCTTGGGCAAATAAAAGGCGGTAGGCGGTCCTGAGGGTGTGGATCTGGTCCCTCGTGAAGCCGCGGCGCTTTAAGCCAATGATGTTCAAGCCGGCCAGGCGGGCCCGGTTTCCCATCACCGAACCGTAGGGAATAACGTCGTGCTCGACGCCGGACATGCCACCGATCATGGCATGCTTGCCGATGCGAGCGAACTGATGCACCGCGCACAAACCGCCGAGCACGGCCCACTCGCCAATCTGAACGTGCCCTGCCAGCGTTGCATTGTTCGCCATAATCACGTGGTCGCCGATCTTACAGTCGTGCGCCACGTGGGCGCCGACCATGAAAAGGCAGTTGTCTCCGACGCGCGTCACCATTCCACCGCCCGTCGTGCCCGTGTTCATGGTAACGTGTTCGCGAATAATGTTGTTCGTCCCGATGACAAGCTCAGACGCCTCTCCCTTGTATTTGAGATCCTGCGGAATCTGCCCAATCGACGCGAAAGGGAAGATCGTTGCCTTAGGGCCGATCGTCGTCCGTCCGTCAATGACGACGTGCGACCCGATCCGGCTGTTTGCGCCGATCCGCACGTCGGACCCTATGATCGAGTACGGCCCGATTTCAACGCCAGGGCCGAACTCCGCCCTTGGGTCGACGATAGCACTGGGGTGAATTCGCACGGCGCCCGCTTGCGTTTGGTCCAATACTGCCATCGCTCGCCGTACTTACTCTTCCATGATCACGGCGCTGACTGTTGCCTCGGCGGCAAGATTGCCGTCGACCTTTGCAGCGCCCGAGAATTTCCAAACGAAGCCGCGATTGCGTACCTTTTTCACGTGAATCCGAAGCTGGTCGCCAGGAAAAACCGGTCGGCGGAATCGGCAATTATCGATTGTCATGAAATAAACGAGCTTGCCCTCCACTTCGGCGCCGAGGGTATGCACAACGAGGACCCCCGCGGTCTGCGCAATGGCCTCGACGATGAGCACGCCCGGCATCACAGGTCGGCGGGGAAAATGTCCTTGGAAGAAGGGTTCGTTGATTGTGACGTTTTTAATACCGACAGCACTTTCGCCGGTTACGATCTCGACAACTCGATCGATCATCAGGAACGGATACCGGTGTGGCAAAATCTCCATCACGCGCGTGATGTCGATTTCGTTTGGCTTGCTTTCCAAAATCTTGGTTTCCATTGCCTTACCGCTTTCCGTGCCTGTGTCCCGCCCCGGAAGGAACGAGGGTCTGCAAAATCATGGACGGCGACCCCAGGCGGCCTTGGCTTCCCTACCGACGGCGGCATCGGCCTCAGTATTGTCGCCTGGTCCGCGTTTAGGCGCCTTTGTGCCCGATTTGCATGACTTTATCAACGCCCACACGAAAGACCCCCTTCCCCAGGCCCGCGAATATCCGCACGGGGGGATGGGGAGGTTTGGCCGAAATCGCCGTGTTTCTCAGCGACTATTTGGGAAAGGCGAGAGTTACCGACGGCAGCTTCGCATTTAGCCGTTTTACGACCTCTCCGGTAATGTCCATCTCCGGTTCGAAATGCAATGCAGCCTGCCGGGTCAGCACAAGGGTGATCCCCTGCTCCTTCGCGATCTGGTCCACGATCTGGTTCAGCGCGGTTTCGACTTGTAATTGAGCCTTGCCGAGTGCTTCCTCGGATTTGTTCCGTCGGTCCTGGGTCTCGCGCTGCGCGTCCGCAACCTTCTGCTGGAATTCCTTCTGCTTCTGCTGGAATGCTTCTGGCGAAAGAACCTCCCGCTGGCGCTGCAGATCGTCCTCCATTTTGCGGAACTCGTCGTTCTTGCTTTGGAGGGTTTGCTGGAATCCTGCGCGCGCCTTGTCGAGCTGGCTCCTAATGCTTTTGGCCGCCTCGGAGGTCTGCATGATCTGATTGATGTCGACGATGGCTACCGTCGGCGTCGGAAACTTCTTTCCGGCTGGTGGCGTCGCCGTCTGCGCCCATGCCGTCGACAGCGCCGCGATGCCGATCGATATCAAGACCGCGCTGGCCGATACGATGATCTTTCGGTTCATTTCCCTCATGTCCTTTATGTCCCTAAAACCGCGTCCCAAAACTGAAACGGAAAAGCTCCTTGATGTCGTGCGGATCCCTTACGACCGGGTACGCGACATTGACGCGAATCGGCCCGAATGGCGATTTCCAGCCTAGGCCCACACCCACGGATACGCGAATGAGAGGTGAATCCGCTGAGGATATGCCCGCAAGATCCGTGTCCTTATCCACAAGGGTACCGATCTGGGTGAACGCCTTGCCGACAATACCGAACTCCTTGGGCAGGCCAATCGGGTAACTAAGTTCCGGTGTCACGACAAAATATTTGAGGCCGCCGACGGCGTCCTTCGAGTCGATATCCCTCGGTCCGACGCCCGAGGTTCGGAAGCCGATGAAATTGTCGCCGCCAAGGAAGAATTTGTCGGTGATGCGAACTTGCTCGCCAAGTGCGTCTATATAACCGCCCTCCCCGCGGATGGCCGCGGTCCACTGGTCCGCGATGGGGTAGTAGTAGGACCCCAGCACAACGTTGCGAATAAACTTCACGGTGCCGCCGAGACCGGCGTAATCCGAGCTCCATTGCCAGAAATAGCCGGTCGTCGGGTCGAGGCGGTTGTCCCGCCGGTCATAGGTCAAATCCTGCCCGATCAGCGACGTGGTGGCACTGCCCTGCTGTTCTTGAATATATAGCGGAGCGCCGGCCGATATATCGCTCACTCGGTCGCTGCGAAGCGTGTAGCGCCAAGTCTGATGCAGATAATCGATCACGTCGTAGCCGCCGCGCACGGTACCGCCAAATGATTGTTGCTTATATCCGCTCTCCGACGTGTAGTCCGTCGTCGTCGCAAAGAGATCGGCACCCACCGTGATGTTTGTGTCCATGAAATACGGATCGGTCCAGCTCGCGTCGATCTCCTGCTCGCGAAACGAGATCGCGAACCGAGCCGATAGAT
>DASPOR010000087.1 GCA_035625915.1 Alphaproteobacteria bacterium
CATGTCCGAAAACGCCGCCCAGACCTTCCACGATTTGAATCTGGCCCTGGCACGCTTCGTCGCAAGCGAGCCGGACCTGCCATGGCGCGCACGCCGTCTTGCACTGAGACGCGCTTCGGGCCGCGCTTGGCACTTCGCGCACCGCGAGGCCGGCAAAGGTTATTTTTCACCGCATTTCAAGCGCCATATCTTCGCCATACTCGGCTTGTCGCAGGGTGCGGCTGCGATTGAAGCAACATGCGCAATCTTTCGCGAGGCAGGCCCCATCAGGCTGATGGCCGCACCGCTCGATGCACCCTCAGGGCGAGAAGGAGTCGGATGGTCCGTGTCATCCAATTGATCACGGCGAGCAGGATCGCGGGCGGGATGGAGTCATTTCTGGCGCGCCTGGCGCCCGCACTTCAGCGCGCGGGCCTTGCGCAACTCGCGATCGCGCAGCCGGGCGGAGACATGGGCGAGTACCTCCGCAGTCATGGGATCGAGACGCTCGAATATTCCCTCAAGAAGCGCGACCCCTTTTCGATATGGGGCGTGCGCCGCGCATTCCGCAAATTCGCACCGAACCTGGCCTTGAGCTGGCTGCCGCGCGCCGCCCAGCGGGTACCCTCCGGGCCGTGGGTGCAGGTGGCGCAAGTCGGCTGGTATCGCGGGCTCGATTGCTATGAACGTGCCGAGCGCATGATCGTGCCGACACCCGACATGGCTCGCCATTTTTCATCGCTTGGCTTCAAGGGCGAAATCACGGTCCTCCCCCATTTCGCGAATGTGGAAAGGGTGTCCCCGGTTCTGCGTCGCACGTTCGAAACACCCGATGCGGCACCCCTTGTCCTGGGCCTTGGACGGTTCGATACCATCAAGGGCTTCGATATAGCGCTCCGGGCGGTTGCCATGTTGCCCGATGCTTATCTCTGGCTCGCGGGCGAGGGCGAAGAGGACGCAGCACTGCACGCGCTGACCGCGGAGCTCGGTATCGGGGCGCGTGTGCGTTTTCTCGGATGGCGTCGCGATCCGGAGGCACTCATCGATCAAGCGGATGTCGTCGTCGTGCCGTCGCGCCAGGAAGCGCTTGGCCTCACGATCCTCGAAGCGTGGGCGCAAGGTGTGCCGGTCGTGGCGAGCGACACCCCGGGACCGAGCTATTTGATCGAACCCGAGGTGAGCGGAATTCTTTTTCGCCGGGAAGACCCGGCGGCCCTGGCCGCCGCACTTGCGCGCGTGCTCGGCAGCCCGGCACTTGGGGAGCGTCTAATCGCGGGTGGCAAGAATCGCCTGGCCACGACATTCAGCGAGAGTGCTGCCGTCGAAGCCTATCTCGACTATTTCGAACGGGTTGTCCGCGAAGCAAGAAAAAAATCTGCGGGATAAGGGCCCGGCGGCGATCTATCGCTTAAAGAGCTTGGCGATTCGGCCTTGGATGTGCTGCGCAGCCTGCTTCGGATCGCTCGCGTCCTTGATCGGCCGTCCGACGACAACGTAGTCGGCCCCCATCAAAAACGCGTCCTCGACATCGACCGTCCGCTTCTGGTCATCCACATTGGCAACCGGCCTGATGCCGGGGACGACGATAAGAAAGCCTTCGCCCAATTCCCGACGTAACGGCTCGGCTTCCAGTCCTGAGGAAATCACGCCGTCGCAGCCGATTTCGAGCGCCCTTCTCGCCCTGGACAAAACAAGTTCTTGCGCATTCACTTGAAAGCCGAGTGCTTTCAGATCGGCGTTGTCCAGGCTCGTTAAAACCGTGACGGCAAGAATCTTGATGCCATTTTTGGCGTCGCACGCGGCGCGCAAAATCTGGTCATTGCCGTGCACCGTGACGAATTGCGGATGACGACCCCGCAACTGCCGCACGGCCGATGCCACCGTATTGGGAACATCGAAAAACTTGAGATCGACGAAGCATTTTTTCCCACGTTCCGTGAGCCAGTCGATCAGCTCGTAATAACCGCCCGCCAAGAAGATTTCGAGGCCGAGCTTATAGAATTTGACGGTGTCGCCGAGGGCGGAAACGAGTTTCTTGGCTTCTTCGACGCTCGGCACGTCAAGAGCGAGGATCAGCCGCTCATCCGTGGGGATCGCTTTTTTAGACAGCATCGTCCTATGTCATTTCGAATCGAAGATCGCGCGCAATATATTACGCGCCGGCGAAGCGAACAAGCTTTGCGCTGCGTCGCGTGAACGCACGGTCTTATCGCTAAAGCCCGAGAATGGCGATTTGTCGCGCCACGACCTCGCCCTCGTCATAATGTGCGAGCGCTCTCGCCCGGCCGGCGGCCCCTTGCTTTGCCCGCAACGCCGGATCGGCGACCAGTCCGTTGAGTGCCGCGGCGAGCGCATTCGCATCGCGCCGCGGAACAAGCGCGCCGGTCTCACCCTCGACGACCTCCTCCCGCGAGCCTCGGATGTCGGTTGCAACCACCGGGAGACCCGTGAACATTGCTTCGATGATCGAGCGCGGCATTCCCTCCCGGTGGGAGGGCAGCGTAAAGATATCCGCGGCACGCATGAGGGCCGGCACGTCATCGCGATAGCCGAGAAGCCGCACGCGCCGACTCAAGAGCGGGTCATGCGGGAGGGCTTCGAGTGCTCGATCGATCCTCGAGGCATGGTCGCTCGGCAGCCGATCGCCGATGACCCAGAGGACCGCGTCAACCTGGCGCATGGCATCGAACAGCTCGAGATACCCCTTCTCGGCGACAAGCCGGCCGACGACAAGGACCACGGCGGCATCCTGGGGCGTGTCGAGGGTGCGGCGAGTGGCTTCGCGCTCCTCCACCCCGTGCGGCGGATGAAATTGCCGGGGATCGACCCCGTTGCCGATCGCCGCGACGGTGCTGCCGGCGCAAAGGCTCAGCCGTCGCGCGGTCGCCGCGTCCTCCTCGGCCTGGGTGAAGAGAATGTCGGTCACCCGGCCGCCGAGCCATTCGAGTGCTACGAAGGGTGCTCGCTTCCACCAGGGCATGTCGTCGTGAAAATAAAATCCGTGCGCGGTGTAGACGATGCGCGCCACGCCGGCGCGCCAAGCGGCCAGCCGGCCGATCAGGGAGGCGACTGGGGTGTGGACATGCACCAGATCGAAATCCTCGCGCCGGAAAAGTTCGACGAGCCGGCGATACGTGTCGAAATGCTTCAGGAGATCGAAGCTCCGCGAGATCGCAACCGGCTCGACGCGGAGGCCGAGGGCGCTAACCTTGGCGAGATAAGGGCCGTCGGAGCAAACGCCGACCACCTCGTGCCCCGCGTCCTCGAGGCCGAGCATGAGGCGCGTGAGGAAATGATAGAGCGTGAAATCGACCGCACAAAGCTGGCATATCTTCATGCCGCCTGCCGCCGCTCCCACCAGGCTTGAAAGGCAATGAGCGTCCAAAGCTCGCCGGCCACGTCGCGCCGGCCGCGGTCGAGTTCGGCCATCCAACGTTGTGGAAGCTCGGGCTTGAAGAGGCCTTGACGCTTGAGGGTCGCAGGGTCGGTGGCGCGACGCGCAAGATCGCGAAGCTCGTTTTTCAGCCAGCTTGCGACCGGCGCCTCGAAGCCTTTCTTCGGGCGCGCGAAGACCTCCTTCGGCAAGCGGTCGGCAAAAGCTTCGCGCAGGATCCGCTTGCCCCTGTTACGGGCGAGCTTGTAGCCGCCGGGCATGGCCGCAGCGCATTCGACGACATGGTGGTCGAGATAAGGGCAGCGTACCTCGAGGCTCGACGCCATGCTCATGCGGTCGACTTTGACCAGCATATCGCCGACGAGGCCAAGCCCGAGGTCCGCACCCAACATGGCATTGATCGGGTCGTCGTCGAGGGTGTCGGCCCGCAGGTCCCCGACAATCGTCTCGACGGTGGGCGCCGAAGCGCCGTCGACGATGAGGTCGTCGAGGCTCCCCTCATCGAGATTGCGCGCCCAACCGGCCTGCCGGGCCCTGGCGTCCTTCCAGCCGTGGGCCGCGAACCGGCGCAATCGTCGCGCACGCTCGAGAGCTGGGTTGCCTTTGTCCTCGGGCAAGAGGTCCAACGGCGCCAACGCGCCGCGCTTGAGCCAGGCCGGAAGGCCGGCGAGACGAAGGGCGAGGACTTCCCCTTGATATTTGCGGTAACCGCCGAAGACTTCGTCGGAGCCGTCCCCGGAAAGGGCGACCGTCACGTGCCTTCGTGTCTCGCGGGCGACGAGATATTGCGGCAAGGCAGAGCTGTCGCCGAAAGGCTCGTCGAGCCCATCCCACACCGCATCGAGCGCCGCGAGGGCGTCGGCCGGCGTCACGGCAAGCTCGGTATGCTCCGTGCCGAGATGCTCGGCGACGCGGCGGGCTGCCGGCCGCTCTTCGTAATAAGAGGCGGCATCGGCGAAGCCGACGGTGAAGGTGCGCACCCGCTCGGCGTGCGCCGCCATCAGGCTTACGACGATCGCGGAGTCGATGCCGCCCGAGAGAAAGGCGCCGACCGGCACGTCCGAGACGAGCCGCGCTTTTACTGCATCGTCCAGTCGCGCGCGAAGGGCATCAATCGCTTCCGATTCGTCGGAATAGCGCAGCGGGCGCGACTTCGCGAGATCGTACCAGCGCTCGACCGAGAGTCCTGCCCTGGAAAAACGCAAAAGGTGACCGGCGGGAAGCTTCTTGACACCTTCGACGATCGACCAAGGCTCCGGCAGATAGCGAAGGGCGAAGTAAAGGCGGAGTGCTCGCTTGTCGATGGTCCCGGCGCTATCCCAAAGACACTGAAGTGCTACCAGCTCCGACGCGAAGTCGAGCGTGTCTCCTTGGCGGCGATAAAGGAGCGGCTTCTTGCCGAATCGGTCGCGTGCGAGGATGAGCTCCCCCGTCGCCTGGTCCCACAAGCTGAAGGCGAACATGCCCTGAAGCTTCGGCAGGAGGGCCGCACCCCAGGCGCGCCACCCCTCGAGCAGGACTTCGGTGTCGGAATGGCCGACGAATTGATGGCCCAGGCTTTGGAGTTCCGCGCGGAGGTTCGGGAAGTTATAGATTTGGCCGTTGAAGCTCAGGACCAGCCCGGCGCGCACCATCGGTTGAGCACCGGCGGCCGAGAGATCGATGATGGCAAGTCGCGTGTGGCCGAAGGCGCAACGCTCGTCCATCCACTTGCCTTGGGAATCGGGACCCCTCGGCAAGAGGCGCGCGATCGCCGCATCGAGCCGCGGCTCGAGCGTCGAGCGGTCGATCCCGCCGAGCGCCACCCTGCCGATCAAGCCGCACATTTCACGCCTCGCCCGGGGTTCCACATCCGGCGGCTAATCTCGGGGAAGCCCCCCTCGCCGTCAAGCGCCGCGCGGGGTTTCGATCGCGCCAGCAGCTACCGTTTGCACGGCACCGTCCGCGCATTCGACCACCCAATTCCCCCGGAAACTTTAGGACTGCGGGTTCGGCGTGAGCCTATTTTTGCAGCAGGCTTTGAAAATCCGGCGCTGTAATCGTGTTGCCGACTAAAGCTTGCACCGCGGGTTGGAACGCGTCAGCGGTATTATGGCAAGCGGAGATCGCCGTAAACGACGTGTGAAAATCGTAATGTTCGACGACCTTGATCGATTTGCCGTTTGAGGATTTTAAGGTGAGGCCAAAATCCCATGTCCCTGCGGTGGTCGAAAAGCGAATATCGTCGATGACGCCTTGCAGCATGATCGGGGCATTCTGGTCATAAAGCCCCGCAACCTTCAATTCGTCGGCGAACGAATTTTGAATATACTCTTCGAAGGTCAAGTCGTTCGGTAGCTGGATTGGACCGGCAAGACGGCAGCTCGGATCGAGCTTTGCCGCCATTGTAAAGGTGCCGACGCCC
>DASPOR010000088.1 GCA_035625915.1 Alphaproteobacteria bacterium
GAGGCTTGCCTGTGCCGCTTCGAGCGGCTCGACCACGGGTGCCGTCAGCACCATGAGATCGACGCCGAGCCCGAAGCTGAAGTCGTAGTCGAGGCGGTCGAGCTTCTCGGTGAAGAGGCGGGAAAGGTGCCGCACCTCCCGCAAGGGAAAAGACGTGCCGATCTCGGCGCGCTGCGTTGTGCCGTCCGTCCGGTAGAGCGTGAAGACGAGCCGACGCGCACCTTGTCTCTCCGCGGCGAGGCGACGGCAGAGGGTATGGAGCAGTTGTTCGAGCCCGGCGGCGACGTCCTCGCGACGGGCGACCGGTTCGGCGAAGGCGAGGCGAAGACGCCAAGGCTCGTGGTAGAGCCGCGGCGAGATCGGCTCGTCGAGACGACCGAGCGCTCGATCGAGACGGCGGCAAAGATCCAGCCCGAAGCGCCGCGCAAGCGGGGCGCGCGGCAAAGGGTAAAGGGCTTCGATGCGGCGCAGCCCCAGACGCTCGAGTCCCGCCGCCGTCTCGGGCGAAAGCCGTAACGCGGCGACGGGCAGGGCCGCGAGCGCCTGGCGCTGGCCGCCGGGGGGCACCACCAGATCCCCGATGAAGGTGGAGGACGCGAAACGGGCAACCGCCCAAGCGGCCCCGGCCGTGTCTGCGATGGCAGCACGCGCGGAAAAGCCGTTTCGTTCGATCCGTGCAACGATGTCGGCGAGCAGGGCCGCCTCACCGCCGAAAAGGTGTGCACAGCCGCTCACGTCAAGAAAGACCCCGCCGGCCCCGCCCGGCTCCAACGCCTCGGGGGCAGTCCACGGCGTGTAGCGCGTGCACCATTCGGCCAAGTGCGCGAGCGCCTGGCGGTCCGCGCCGAGATCGGCATCGTGCACGCGCAAGGCCGGCTCGAGCGCCCGCGCGTCTGCAAGCGGTTGACCCGGAAAGATCCCCGCCGATTGCGCAGCACGGTCCGCGGCGACGATGACGAGCCGACCGTGGACCTTCTCGATCGTCGCGAGCGGGCTAGACGGCCAGTCGCTCCCCTTGTCGCAAGGGGAAGGGGACGGACGAATCCCGCCCTCGGACGGTGGGACGGCCGGCCGGCGCCTGAGCCGGTCGGTCGCGAAGCTCGGAAGCCATAACGAGACGATGCGTTTCATCGTTCCACTCCAATAGCCATTGACGCGGCACGCCGCCGCGGCAGCGGACAAGCTCGACCCGCCAACGCTCCGCCCCCACGCCGATGCCATAAGGTGCGGGTGCGGAAGGTGCAGCAGCGATGCGCCATGCCGTGACGGCGGCGGAAGGAGCGGATTTGCCTTCGCCCGGTTTCTGTCGGGAAGTCCTGAGCAGGAGTGCTGTCGAACGGCCCGCTTCGGCGGCAAGTTGCAGCCTGCGCGTGGCGGTCAGATCCGCGTCCTGTACCTCGCCTACCACGGCGGCGACCGCACCCGAGCGCAAACCTTCCTCCATGGCCCAAAGCAAATCGGCCTGTGAACGACCACGCACCAGAACGAGCCGGCGCGTGTCGAGCCCGTATCCCGCAAGGCCGGGGCCGTAAAGGCCGTTACCGGGTGCGCACCAGAGCACGCTGCGCGGTCTCGCACCTTCCGCTTCGCCAAGTCGCGCCAGCACGATCGCGACGAAACCGGCCGCCGAGCCATCCACGGGTGCCGCGGCGGTGAGTTCGTGGAGACAAGCGGTCGGCAGCCCATTCCAGGGCAGCACGCGGTCGACGGGCGCCAAGCCGAAAGGTGCTGCGGGTAGAGCGCTTTGCCGGCGATCGATGTCGTTAGCAGTGGCGTGTTGCCAAGTGCCTTCGAGGGCGGCGATGCGGGCTCGCAAAGCCTCGACCGAAACGAGATCGTGGCGATAACTCATGGGCATCTCCAAAGTGGGCTTCTCCACGGAGAGTAAGCGTTCGTGTTTTGTTCGTTCTATCTTTGTTCTAAAGGAACGGCAAGGACAAGTCAAGGGGTAGGGAGGGCTAAACCTGTCGTATTTTTGAGAATTAAACCAATAACTTAAATACGCACCCCGGCCACCCCAATAAACCTCGCCGGTGGCACGCTATAAAAACCGAGTGCTCGATTGAGCCCAGGGCGGCACTCCGCTATGGTCGTGATATGAAGGTAAACGACGTTCCGTATCGCACGATCTGGCTTGCGGAGGATGGCTGGTCGGTCGTCATCATCGACCAAACCAAGCTCCCTCATCTTTTCGAGACAGTGCGGCTCACGACGCTCGCGGATGCGGCCCACGCGATCAAGGACATGCTTGTGCGCGGAGCACCCCTCATCGGGGCCACGGGTGCCTACGGAATGTGCCTTGCCGTTCACGCCGATCCCTCCGACGCGGCACTCGACCTTGCCCACGAAGCACTCCTCAAGACGCGGCCCACGGCGGTCAATCTGCGCTGGGCGCTTGATGACATGCGCGAATACCTTCGCAACGTCAGGCCGGGCGAGCGTGCCGCCGCCGCGTACAAGCGCGCAGCCGCGATCTGCGACGACGACGTTGCGATCAATCGCGCGCTCGGCGGCCACGGCGAGAAGCTCATCCGCAAGGCATGGGAGGAGAAGGGTGAGCATGGACGGGTCAATGTCCTGACCCATTGCAACGCCGGTTGGCTCGCGACGGTCGATTGGGGAACGGCCCTCGCCCCCGTTTACACGGCGCACGAAAACGGCATTCCGCTCCACATCTGGGTCGACGAAACGCGCCCGCGCAATCAAGGCGCCTCCCTCACCGCGTGGGAACTCGGTTGCCACGGGGTCGCGCACACCGTCATCGTCGACAATGCGGGCGGTCACTTAATGCAGCACGGGAAGGTTGACCTTTGCATCGTCGGCACGGACCGCACGACCGCGCGCGGCGACGTTTGCAACAAGATCGGCACGTATCTGAAAGCACTCGCCGCCAAGGACAATGGCGTTCCGTTTTACGTCGCCCTTCCGTCTCCGACGATCGATTGGACGATCGAGGACGGCCAAACAATCGAGATCGAAGAGCGCGCTCCGGCGGAAGTGACCCGCATTCGGGGCAAGGCAAGCGACGGCA
>DASPOR010000089.1 GCA_035625915.1 Alphaproteobacteria bacterium
GTCGAGGGCTTGTCTCGGCCGGGTTCCCTTGAACATTTGCTGACGCGGCCGAGCCCCGCCCCAGGGGAGGCATCGGGGGCCGAAGAGCGGGCACCCGGGCCCGGTGCGAGCGCTCCGTCCGGCCGTCCTGGTGCTGCGCCGCAAAATGTGCAATTCGTGGTGCTTTACCGTGCGCGCCCGGGCGGTACGGCGGGAAGTGCAGCGCCCGAGGCACTCAATCCGACGGCGCTCGCCGATGGTTTGGGCATCGTTTACCGAACCACGTTCGACTTGCCATCCGTCGGGCTTGCGGTTTCGATCTTCTCCGCAAGGGACGACACCGACGTGGCCGACGTGTTATCCCGCCTGTCGAGCGATCCGCGCATTGTCGCAGCCGACACCAATCGCTCCTTCAAGGGCCTGTCGACGGAGGGGGTCGACCTTCGCGTTCGCGAGTTGCAATACGCCCTGAAGGAGATCAACGCTGTGGGCGTAAGCGAAATCGCCACCGGGCGACACGTCCGCGTGGCCCTGATCGACAGCGGCGTCGATGCGCGGCACGCCGCACTGGCGGGGCGGATACTGGCGCAGGTCGATCTTGTGGGCACTGCCCAAAGCGAGGATGCCGGCGAGCGCATCGAGGAGACCCGGCACGGTACGGGAATTGCGGGCGTGATCGCAGCGCAGGGGAGCATGGTCGGGCTCGCACCCGAAGCGGGTCTGATTTCGATCAGGGCATTCTCGGCGCTACGCCCGCTCGATGAGGACACGGAAAGCACGTCCGACAAGATCGTGCGCGGGATCGACATCGCATTGCGGCTCAAGGCCCGCGTCATCAACATGAGCTTCGGCGGCCCGCGCGATCGTGTGATCGAACGCATGACCCACGAAGCCGCATTGCGCGGCGTGGTGCTTGTCGCGGCGGCTGGCAATGGCGATGGCGACGACGCGGCCTATCCAGCGGCCTATCCCGACGTGATCGCCGTGGCCGCGACGGACAATCGCTCTCGGCTCTATCGCCACGGCCGTGGCGAGCCGGATATGTCGCTGGCCGCACCGGGTGTGGATATCGTCACGACAGGACCGAACGGCGGCTATCAGGTCCTGACCGGGAGTTCGATTGCGGCGGCGCACGTGTCGGGACTCGCAGTACTCGTGATCGAACTCGCACCGACTCTCGGCCCCGCCGATGTCAGGGCGATCATGTGGCGCACGGGGCGTAGCCCAGCCGCAAGCCCCGGCGACGGCCCGGCCGTGCCACGTCTTATCGACGCCCGCGCCGCGCTCGCGAGCGTCAATGCCCAGGCGGTCGCCCATGCCGGCTCCGTCCGCGCCGCGCAGTGAGCGCGCGAGGGCGCGGCGATATTGAACATCATGCCGCGGACCGCTGAACCGCCTAAACGATCGAACGCCTAAGTGGAGAGAGATCGACGGATCGGCCAGCGGTCGAATTGGCCAATGATGCTGTCATTGTCTTATTAACCGACCAGGCTTCACTTTTTTTGCCTGAGACGCTCAGGGACATCCCAGCTCTCGTTGCCGGCGCCCACACTTAATTGTATGGGCGTTCGTGCTTTTGTACGATCCTCACCAGCCGAATATCACGACCGTGGCCAGGAAAAAATATTTTTCAGCGACGGTTCAATAAGTGCCGCAAGAACATTCGCCTTGACGTTGCCGGAGAAGTCAAATCGCGCGGCGGTTCGATGGGAGGAGCCCATGACCAATCAGGCGATCGAGAGAGAAAAACCCAAGCGGCTGGCGCAGGTCGGTCGCTTCCTCCTTCGCGAATTCAAAGAGGTATTGCCGCCGACCATTTTCTTCTTCATCGGCTTCAACCTCATCTTGTTCACGAAGCAGCTGATCCTCGCCGCCTATCTGATCCAATTCACGGGATTTTTCATTGCGACGACCTCGGCATTGATCGTCGCCAAGGCCGTACTGGTCGCCGATACATTGCCGTTCCTGAAGCGTTTCGATCGCCGCCCACTCGCGGCTCCCATTCTCTTCAAGACAGTGGTCTACACGGTAATCGTTTTTATAGCGCGCCTGATCGAGGCTTTCGTTCGCTATGCAACGACGATCGGCGCTGTCGGCCACGGTCAATTCATCGCGTACCAATTGGCCGACTTCAGCTGGCATCAATTCATTGCCACGCAGATGTGGATCTTCGTGCTCTTCCTGATTTACGTGACGGGAAGCGAAATTAACGCGATGCTCGGCCACGGCGAGTTGTACAAGATTTTCTTCGTTCGGCCCTCGCCGGAGCTGAAAGCCGTGCGGCGCGCACGCATCCGCTTGCTGGTGCGGTTGGCGCACTTGACCGAAGCGCACTCGATCGCGGAGTTGAGCACGTCCGGTTCTGCACCCCACGATGAACTGGTCGCCATACTTCGCGATTTGGCGGGAAAAAATGGACCGGCGAGAGTGCGATGACGCACGTACGCATTCGCGTCCATTAAAATAACTTGCAACGACGGCAGGGATGTCAAATGATGGCGTCAAGCGAGGGAGGCGCTTCGAATGGATGAAATTGTTCCGTTCGTTTTGGGCGCCGTGCTGGGCGCCTTAATCTGGACATTCACCTCTGGCCGCATGCGGCTCGCGCTAAGTGTCGGCGCGGTACTCGTGTCCGGCTTCGCCGCGACCATGCTGAGCGGCGAATATCTCGAAAGCTGGGTTTATCTGCTGCTTGACTTTGGCGAGGCGGCCATCGGTCTTGCGATTGGCATGTTTATCGCCCGCCGGGTGCAGTCGAGCCGCGCGTCTCAGCGCCTGCGCTCACCGACCGAAACAAAAGCACACCGTTAAAGGTCCGGGAGCCGCCCTCCGATCTCGCGGGCCGAGCGCCACGCGCGGCCCGCCACGCGTCCCATGCGCGCACCGGCCTCTGCCGGTAGTACATTCACGCATCGGGACGGGCGCCAGTCGACAAGCGTGACTCTGACAAGCGCCGGCGATGGAGGTTCCAATGGCAAAAACTGCAAAGCCGCAGGGCCCGCGCGACCGTGGGGCAGGTAAGCGTCGCCCCGATCGCGATCATGATCGGAAGCACGGGGACGAACCCGGACGTTCCGACCCACTCGGGCGCGACTACCCCGTATTCTCAAAGCTACGCGGCGCACGCTGGCAGGGAAGCGCACCTGCCACGGCGCAAGCGTTTGCACGCGCCGTCTCCCAATGGCGGCGGCTTCCCGGTGCGGTCGGAACGACGGCGACCGACCTTGGCAAGGGCGCCACGGAGCCGCCGCCTGCTACCGGCGGGGGCGAGAAGGGTGACGTGCCGTGACCCTGAACGGCTCCGTTTGGCTTCCGGTAGGGCCGAGCCCCGTTGCCGAAGGCTCCACCAACGACAACGGAATGGTTACATCCATTGCGTTCAATCCCAACAACCCGAAGACACTCTATATCGGGACGGTAGCAGGGGGCGTGTGGCGCTCCCGCGACGGCGGCGATCACTGGACGCCGCTCTTCGATCGGCAGTTGTTGATGGGGATAGGCGATCCCGGCGGCGTGGCGGTCGATCCGAACAATACCGACACCATCTACGCCGGCACCAGCGCCCGGTGGCTGTTGGGCGACGCCAATCCCACGTATTTCAACGCCAACCAGGCGGCACAGGGCCTTTATAAATCGACCGATGGCGGCAACAGCTGGATCCAACTCGGCTCCGGATTTCCCGCAAGCAACACCGGCAACGCCCTGACGGCCTTTTTCGGCACGAACATCAACGTCGTCATCGTCGATCCCCAGAACAGCAATAACCTTTACTGCGGCACCCAGAACGGCGTTTGGACATCGAACGACGGCGGCCAGAACTGGACGCAAGGCAACAACACGATCGGCGGGGACGCCCGCACACTCGTGCTCGATTCCACGTCACCGGCGGCCGCGCGCATTCTCTATGCCGGCATATCCGGCGTCGGCGTCTTCACGTCGACCGATAGCGGCGCAAATTGGACGCTGATTTTGGCCGGCGGCACGCCCGTGGTTGCCGCAGCCATTGGCCCATTTCCCAATGGGTTCGGAAAGGTCGTGGTCGCATTGGCGCCTCCCACCCCGATACCGAACCCCGGGGGCATCCAAGTCATTTACGTGAGTCTCCAGGGAACCGGCGGGGCCCCCGACCCCGTTGGGCTATTCGAGACCACCAATCAGGGATTCACATGGACGCAGGCTACGGCCACGGGCATGCCGAAGCGCACGCAAGGGGGCTACAGCTTCCACATGGGCGTCGATCCGGCCTCTCCCGGCGACGGGGTGAACGACATCATTTATTTCGGCACGGTCAGCCTCGCGAGCTCGACGAACTCAGGCGCATCGTTCACGAGTATTTCCGGCGTCCATTCGGATAATCACACATGGACATTTGTGCCGCAGACAGGTGGAGCGCCGACGATCGTTTATGTTGGCACCGACGGAGGCATCAGTGTCTTTAGCGGTGGTACTTGGACCTCCAAAAACAGTGGCGGCTTGCAGACCGGCTTGTTCTACAACGTCGACGTGAAGCCGGACGCAAGTGCCAGCGTCCTGATCGGGGCACTCCAGGACAATGATATCCTGACCACGAAAACCGCCAGCCCCCCAGGCTGGTTCGGGGCAATCGGCGGTGACGGATGGAATGCGGTCTATGACGGTCAGATCGCCGGACAAACCTACGCCAGTGCCGGCTACTTCTCCAATCCCTGCACTAGGGTCTTTGTATCCACCAACGACGGTGTCAACTACAGCAACATCACGCCGTGGGGCACGCTCACGGACGGTGGCTGTTATCTCGCCCCGCTCGCGACTGATCCCAGTAACGGCGGCGTCGTTTACGCGAGCGGCAACCAAAACCTTTGGCAGTCGCGGAACGGCGGGGGAACGTGGCGAATTCTGAATAACTTTGGCTCGACTGGAGCCATCGACGTCGCACCGACCAATGGCAACAACGTCGTCATCGCCATCGGCACCAGCGTGTTCGTCACCACCAACGCGCTTGCCATTTCCGGCGTGACGTTCACCAACATCACGCGCAATCTGCCGGGCCGCACTGTCAGCCGCGCGCGCTTCGATCCCGCGGACCCGACGATAATTTACGCTGTCCTTGGCGGCTTCAACGGAGGCGGCGGCAGCGGTCACGTCTTTCGCACGACCATCGGCGGTTCGTCATGGGTCGACATATCGCCGACCGTTGGATCGCTTAACGAGCCGTTGGATTTACCCTTCAACGCCATCGCCATGGACGGCACCACGACACCGACCACGCTGTTCGTCGGCACCGACCTCGGCGTACTTCGTTCCATGGATGGCGGAAATTCCTGGTCCATTCTGGACGATCTGCATTTTCCGCGCGCTCAGGTATCCGATCTCGTATTCAATCCGCTCGCGGGTGTGCTGGTCGCGGCCACCTATGGACGCGGTGTCTTCAAATTCGGTTCACCGGCCGGACCGGCGATTTCCGTTGGTTTGCAGGACAATCTGGCGTTCGGAACAATCTGCGGCGGGACAAGCTACCTGACGATCACGGTTTACAATGTCGGCGTTGCGGACCTCATCGTATTCAATGTGCAGGTGCTCGTCGGCTCGAGCGACTTCAGTGTTCTGCCCACACCGGCGACCCCCGTTACGATCGATCCCGGCGAGGAGATGGTCTTTACCGTCGCCTACAATCCCTCGGTCGCCGGGGTTGGCGAAACCGCGATCATCCGCATCACCAGCAACGACCCGACGGCACCCTTCGTCGATGTCCAGGCGACTGGCATCGAAGGAACGGGACAGCTCACGACCGCGATCGCCGATAACGGCGATTTTGGGAAGGTATGCCTGGGCGCCTTCGCCGACGAGCCGCTCGTGCTCAACAATTCCGGTCAGTGCCCGCTCTCGGTATTGTTGATTACCTCGACCTCGGGCGAGTTTCAGACGCCGTCCGTCGTGAGTTTTCCGATCAACATAGCACCCAGCACTTCGGTCGCGGTGCCGATCCGCTTTCAGCCGGCGGCATACGGCGTGCGGGGCGGGTCGATCACGATCTTCAGTA
>DASPOR010000090.1 GCA_035625915.1 Alphaproteobacteria bacterium
AACTGAAGAGCCGTCGCCTCGCCTACGAATCCGGTGCGATCGTGGCGCTGGCTGAGCGTTTGGCGACACTGCTTCGCCAGCGCGATCCGGTTGCGAGGCGGGTCGAGCTTGCGAAGCCCGCCTTCCTTTTCGTGGCCGCCCGCGGCGTTCTGCGCACCTTTCTGGATGGCGGCGCGCGGGAAAAGGCCGCCGCCTGAGTATCCCGAAAGGGCTTGGCTTCCGAACCATCCTTGGGCTATCCAGCGCGTGATGACGTCACTTACGCTCTTGATTGTGGGATCGCTCGCCCTCGCCGCGTGGCTCGTGCAACTCGCGGCACGCGGCGGATTTTGGCGTGCCAACCAGCGCCTACCGACCGAACCGCCGAGTCTCCCCACCTGGCCCGACGTGACCGCGGTCGTGCCGGCACGAAATGAAGCCGCGTCCATCGGGCAATCCTTGACTTCGCTATTGACCCAGGATTACCCCGGAAAGTTCACCGTTGTAATGGTGGATGATCACAGCGACGACGCAACTGCGGCCGAGGCGCGCCTTGCCGCGCGTAAACTTGGCGCCGACGATCGATTGAAAGTCATAACGAGCGCGCCCTTGCCAGGGGGATGGACGGGCAAGCTGTGGGCGGTTGAACAGGGTATCCGTTATGCGAGCACCGCCTTTCGCTCGCCATACCTCCTCCTGACCGACGCCGACATCGTTCACGACCCGGCGAGCCTGCGCCGCCTTGCCGGCAAGGCTGAGACGGAGTCGCGAGATCTTGTTTCGCTAATGGCCCTGCTTCATTGCCGAACAGGATGGGAGCGCCTTCTGATTCCGGCATTCGTGTATTTTTTTCAGATGCTCTACCCCTTCCCCCTCGCGAACAAGCGGACGAGCCGAGTTGCCGCCGCCGCGGGCGGTTGCATGCTTGTGCGACGCACAGCGCTCGAACGGGCGGGCGGCATTCCTTCCATTCGCGACGCCATCATCGATGACGTAGCGCTCGCCCGGCGTCTAAAGGACTGCGGCAGCGACATCTGGCTGGGACTCAGTACGAACGTCAGGAGCCTGCGAGCCTACGAATCCCTCGGCGAAATCTGGTCGATGGTCGCGCGTACAGCTTATGCCCAGCTCGGATATTCGCCGATCGTACTGCTCGGCGCCGTGATCGCCATGTTGCTCGTGTTCGCAGCACCACCTATCGTCGGACTCGTCGGCGTTCTCGGGCGAGATCCGGCCGCGGCCACGGGCGTGCTCGCCTGGGGCATCATGATCTATACCTACCGCCCGACGGTCGCTCTCTTTGGCGAACCGCCCGCGACCGCCTCGCTGCTTCCCGTGGCAGCCATGCTCTATACGGCGATGACGGTCAATTCGGCGTTGCGCCACTGGCGCGGACAGGGCGGGACCTGGAAGGGTCGGGCTTATTCGCAGAGCGCACGCCGGCCGACCCGAGGTGCATGACCGATGGCGCAGGCTAACACCGCTCAGCCGACGCACGACCAAGAGGCGCGCATTCATGTTCGTGAGCTGACCAAGCGTTCGGGCACCTCGTTCTTTTGGGCGATGCGCCTTCTGCCGCCCGAGCGCCGCTATGCCATGTACGCGATCTATGCCTTCTGCCGCGAAGTCGACGACATCGCCGACGAAGGTCGTTCGCCCGAAGAAAAAGCCCATGGTATCGAGGCATGGCGCGCCGCGATTGAAGAGCTTTACGCAGGTGCGCCGCGGCTGCTGATCACCCAGGCCCTTCAGCACGCGGTTCGCGACTACCAACTCCCCAAGGACGACTTCCTCGCCATCATCGCCGGCATGGAAATGGATGCGATCGAGAACATTCGCGCACCCTCGCTATCCAAGCTCGAACGCTATTGCGCGCGCGTGGCGGGTGCTGTTGGCCTCCTCTCCGTGCGCACGTTTGGCGATTCGAGCGAGACCGCCCTGAAACTGGCGCTTGCCGAGGGAAAAGCGCTTCAGCTCACCAACATCCTGCGCGATCTCAGGGAGGATGCGGATCGGGGACGGTTGTACCTGCCGCGTGAGCTTCTCGAGAAGCACGGCATCGCGACAGACGATCCGGCGTCGGTCTTGACGCACCCCCGCCTCGGCAAAGTTTGCGACGATCTGGCCGCCATCACGCGTGCAAGCTATGACGAAGCCGAGCGGCTGCTTGACCGGCTCGACCGGCGGACGATGCGCCCGGCCTTGATCATGTTGTCAGTCTATCGCCGTACCCTCGATGCACTTGTGGCGCGCGGCTGGGATGACCTCGACGCCGATGTCGGCCCGTCGAAATTCGTGAAGCTGTATCTCGCCGTGCGCCATGGGTTTTTCTGAACGGTGCCGGCAATGAGTGCTGTGCACATCGTGGGGGCCGGCCTCTCCGGACTTGCGGCAGCCGTACGGCTTTCGGCAGGCAGCGATCTTGCGGTTCATCTGCACGAGGGTGCTGGGCAGGCAGGCGGGCGCTGCCGCTCCTTCTATGACGAAACTCTCGGCTGCGTGATCGACAACGGCAATCATCTGCTTCTCTCAGGCAATCGTTCGGCGATGCGCTATCTGCACGAGATCGGCGCATCGGACACGCTCTACATCGCACCCGAGGCTGCCTTCCCGTTCATAGACTTGAGAACCGGCTTGCGTTGGAGTGTGAGGCCCAATCGGGGACGTATCCCCTGGTGGGTCTTCGACAAACGGCGGCGCGTGCCGGACACGACGGCATTCGACTATCTCGCTGGCTTGCGGCTGGCGTTCTGCGGCTCGAACGCCACGGTCGCCGCATGCGTCGGCGGGCGCCGCGTTCTGTATGAGCGATTCTGGGAGCCACTCGCGGTCGCTGCCCTCAACACCGCGGCGGACGAGGGTGCAGCCAGGCTGTTGTGGCGCGTGGTGATGGAGACCTTCGGGCGCTCAGGCCACGCCGCCCGGCCGTGCATCGCAATGGCGGGACTATCGGCCAGCTTCGTCGATCCTGCCCTCGAACGTCTTTCAAAGCGTGGCGTTGAGATCGCCTTTAATCGTCGCTTGAGGGGGTTGAGGATTGAGGGCGGTCGCGTCGTCGCGCTCGCCTTCGCCGATGGCCTGCAAGCGCTCGGCCCAAACGACCGCGTGGTGCTCGCCGTTCCCCCGGCGCGCATCGCCGAACTTTTGCCGGCTATCGATGCTCCGCTCGAAAGTCGCGCCATCGTTAACGCCCACTTCAAGCTCGATCGCCTACCCGCCTTCCCGGACGGCTTGCCCTTCCTCGGTCTCATCGGCGGCACCGCGCAGTGGCTCTTCCATCGTGCCAATGTCGTCTCGGTCACGGTAAGTGCGGCGGATCTGCTTGCCGAAGCGCCGAACGAGACGATCGCCGAGCGGATATGGAACGATGTCGCAAAAGCGCTCGAACTGCCGCTGACAGAGCGCCCGCCCACCCGCATTGTCAAAGAAAAGCGCGCGACATTCGCGCAGACGCCGGACGCGATCGCAAAACGGGCGCGCACGCGAACCCATCTTGCAAACCTTTTCCTGGCGGGCGACTGGACCGACACCGGCCTTCCCGCCACGATCGAGAGCGCCATCCGCTCGGGTCACAGAGCCGCAACGGCGGCGGTGGAACGCTAGTGTGACTTTGAGTCCGAAATTCGCTCACGGTTCCGCCCCCGGATGTGGCGAATTTCGGATTCGCCATACGAGCACATGGCCGCCGGACTTTTTGCGTTTCGGTCGCTTGGCGACTAAAGTCTGGCCGGCAACCAGACCAGGGGAACCTCGATGCCCATAAAGTCGCGTATCCGTTCGATCCCAGGCTATCCGAAGCCGGGCATCGTCTTTCGCGATATTACGACGTTGCTCCAAGACCCGATCGGCTTTCGCGTTACGGTCGAGGGACTTGTGCAAAGCTTCCAAGGCAATCGTGTCGATAAAGTCGCCGGCATCGAAGCACGCGGCTTCATCCTCGGCGGGGCGGTGGCGCATCAGCTCAATGCCGGCTTCATTCCAGTGCGCAAGAAGGGCAAGCTCCCATGGCAGACGATCGGGCAGGACTATGAGCTCGAATACGGTGTCGATCGGATTGAAATACATACCGACGCAATTCTGGAAGGCGAACATATCCTGCTGATCGATGACCTTATAGCAACAGGCGGCACGGCGGCCGCGGCAATAGAGCTCGTGCGGCAGACGGGTGGAAAAATCGTCGGCGCTGCCTTCGTCATCGACCTGCCGGAACTTGGCGGGCGCGCCAAGATTGAAAAGATGGGGGTCGAGGTCACCACCCTCTGCGAATTCGAGGGTCATTGAGCATTCCGCCCAGGGGGCCGTAATCGTTGAAAAAACGGCGCCAGCGAACTAAATTGCGCCAGACCTGACGCATTGGCATAGCCCGGCCTCCCCTGGATGCCGTGGTTTTGCTGTGTCCGGTGGGTGCAGGATATACGAGGGAACACGAGGTCCGTGAGCGAACGCATCCTCAATCTGAAGAGCCGGCTCGATCCCGTGATCGCGGAGGCGACCGCAGCACTCAAGGCGCTGCAGCGCGCCGATGGCCATTGGGTGTTCGAGCTCGAGGCGGACGCCACGATCCCCGCCGAGTACATCATGCTCGAGCACTACCTCGATGAGATCGACGACGTGCTTGAAGCGAAGCTCGCAGCCTATTTGCGCGAGCTTCAGGGCAAGCACGGTGGCTGGCCGCTCTTTTACGGCGGCGATTTCAACATTTCCACGTCGGTCAAGGCCTATTTAGCCCTCAAGCTTGCGGGCGACGATCCGACGGCGGCGCACATGGTAAGGGCGCGCGAGGCGATCCTGGCGCACGGCGGAGCTGCCCGATGCAACGTCTTCACGCGCTTTGCATTGGCCCTCTTCGGTCAACTGCCATGGCGTGGCGTGCCGGTGATGCCGGTCGAGATCATGTTGCTGCCGCGCTGGTTTCCCTTCCACCTTAGCAAAGTGAGCTATTGGTCGCGCACCGTGATCGTACCGCTTCTGATCCTGACCGCCCTCAAGCCCAGTGCGCGTAATCCACGCAACATCGATATTCGGGAACTTTTCGTCTCCCCGCCGGAGACGGTACGCGATTACCAGATCAATCCGACCGGCGCCAAGATGGGCGATTTTTTCCTTGCCCTCGACAAGCTCCTCCAGATCGTCGAACCCTTCTTCCCGAAGGGCAAACGCGACAAGGCAATTCGGCGCGCCGCCGCATGGATCACCGAGCGGTTGAACGGGGAAGACGGTCTGGGTGCGATATTCCCCGCGATGGCCAATTCGGTCATGGCGTTCGAAGCCCTCGGCTACCCCAAGAACCACCCGGATTTGATGATCGCCAAGAAATCGCTGCGCAATTTGCTGATCGCGGCGGACGGGAAGGGCTATTGCCAGCCGTGCGTCTCGCCGGTATGGGACACGGGCCTTGCAGCCCTCGCCATCATGGAGGCGGAGGCGCCGCGCGATGGCGCCAGTGCCGCAAAGGCCATGGATTGGCTCGCCGAACGCCAGATTCTCAACGTCAAGGGCGATTGGGCCGATCAACGCCCAGGCTTGCGACCCGGCGGCTGGGCATTCCAATACGGCAACGATCACTATCCCGACGTGGACGATACGGCACTCGTCGGCCTCGCACTCGACCGAGTCGGCAACCCACGGCACCGCCAAGCGATCGAGCGCGCGGCGGAGTGGATCATCGGCATGCAGTCCAAGAACGGCGGCTGGGGTTCGTTCGATGCCGAGAACACAAAATATTACTTGAACCACATTCCCTTCGCCGATCACGGCGCACTGCTTGATCCGCCCACGGCCGATGTCAGTGCGCGCTGTCTCGGGTTCCTCGCCCAACTTGGTTACAAGCGCGGGCATCCGGCCGTGGCGAAGGCGATCGAATTTCTCAAGCGGGAACAGGAGGCCGACGGGTCCTGGTTCGGTCGGTGGGGGACGAATTATGTTTACGGTACCTGGTCGGTGCTAAGTGCCCTCAACGGCGTCGGCGAAAGCTCCCAGGAGCCTTATATCCAGCGGGCGGTCGCCTGGCTTAAGGGACGCCAACGCACGGATGGCGGCTGGGGCGAGGATGGCGCCACCTATTGGAAGGAGCGGCGCGCCGAGTCGAGGGAATCCACCGCGTCGCAGACGGCTTGGGCGGTGCTCGGCCTGATGGCGGCGGGGGAGGTCGATAGCGATGCGGTCAGGCGCGGCGTTGAATATCTTCTCGCCGCACCCCGTAAGGGCTGCGAATGGCGTGAGCCGTGGTTCACGGCCGTCGGATTCCCGCGCATTTTTTATTTGCGCTACCACGGCTATCGTCAGTTCTTCCCGCTCTGGGCACTGGCGCGTTACCGCAATTTGATGGGCGGCAACGACAAAACCGTCCAGTACGGCATTTGAGCCGGGTTGGCATCGTCGTCGGCATGCAGTCGGAGGCGGCGGAGATTTCGACCGCCTGGCGCAAACAAGGGCAAGAGCAGCATCCCCTCATCGCCATTTCGGCCGCGAACCCGCATCGCGCATACGAAGGAGCCAGGTCCCTCATCTCTCAAGGAGCAGGAGCGATTTTGAGCTTCGGGCTCGCTGGCGGATTAGTCCCCACACTCGAAACCGGCGATACCGTGGTGGCGAGTGAGGTGATGCTGCCGGACGGCACGCGAATCGAGACGCACGCGGCGTGGCGAAGTAGCCTCACGGCAGCGCTCAGCGATCGCACCCGCATCGTGATCGGCGCGATAGCGGGGCAGGACAGCGCCATCGTCACCCGCGCCGCGAAGGCTGCCCTGAGGCTTCGAACAGGTGCCGTCGCCGTCGATATGGAGAGCCACGCGGCCGCGGCGGCGGCCAATGAGGCAGGCAGGCCGTTCATGGCCTTGCGCGTGATCCTGGACCCCACAGGCCGAGCAATTCCCGCCACCGCCCTCGCAGGCCTAGGTCCTCACGGCGAAAGCCGCGCCCTTGCGGTGCTCGCTCGCCTTGTCGTCAGGCCCTGGGATCTGCCAGCCCTGCTGGCACTCGGGCGCGCTAACACGCGCGCCCTGACGGTGCTAGGCAGCCTCGCCGCCGATCTTGCGCCGGGCTTCGTTCTCGGCATGTAGCTGCGATAGCGTCTTCTGCACGTTGGCTTCAAAGACGAATTCGGCCGGGCGCTGCTTATCGAGCGGAATCTCCTCGGCCATCGGGCCATCCGTGCGCGGCCCGCGAAGGGCCACCATGAGCGCCTTGATCGGATGCCTGATGGCGTCATCCGCCGCAGTCGGCTCGTACCCGCAATGCACCATACAGTTGGCGCATTTCTCATAGTTGCCCGTGCCGTACTTGTCCCACTCGGTCCCTTCCATCAGTTCCTCGAACGAACGGGCAAAACCCTCGCCGAGGAGGTAGCACGGTTTCTGCCAGCCGAAGATGTTGCGGGTCGGATTGCCCCAAGGCGTGCAGTGGTATTGCTGATTGCCGGCGAGGAAGTCGAAAAAGAGGCTCGACTGGCTGAAGCGCCACTTCTTGCCTTTGCCTCGCTTGAAGACTTCCCGGAAAAGGCGCTTGGTCTTCTGTCGACTGAGGAAGTGTTGCTGATCCGGTGCCCGCTCGTAGGCATAGCCCGGAGAAATCGTGATACCGTCGATATCGAGCTCGTTGCTCGCATAGTCCAAAAAGGCGGCGATTCGGTCGGGATCGAGACCGTCGAACAGCGTCGTATTGATGTTGACGCGGAAGCCGCGCGCCTTTGCAGCCTTGATCGCCGAGACCGCGCGCTCGAACACACCTTCCTGGCTCACCGCGTGATCGTGCTCTTCCTTCAAGCCGTCGAGATGAATCGAGAAGGTGAGGTATTGCGAAGGCCTGAAGAGGTCGAGTCGCTTTTCGAGGAGGAGCGCGTTGGTGCAGAGGTAGATGTACTTCTTGCGCGCGACGATACCTTCGACGATTTGGCCGATCTCCTTATGAAGGAGCGGTTCGCCGCCTGGAATCGACACGATGGGGGCGCCGCACTCGTCAACGGCCTCGAGACACTCCGCAACCGAGAGGCGCTTGTTCAGGATCTCGTCGGGGTAATCGATCTTACCGCAACCCGGGCAGGCGAGATTGCAGCGAAAGAGCGGCTCAAGCATCAGCACGAGCGGATAGCGCTCGCGCCCGGATAGCCGCTGCTTGACGATGTACGCACCGACGCGGATTTGCTGATGAACGGGAACGCCCACGCCTTTGCCCTTTCGATTGCTGCGCGTTTCTAGTTTGCCATGCCTCGGAGCTATGCGACAGCTTCGTCGCGCAGTTCCGCAGGCAATTTGAACTGAACGTTTTCCTGAATACCGTCGAGCATATCGACCTCGATTTCGTCGAAGTCGCGCAGACGTGCGATCAGCTCCTGAACGAGCTCTTCGGGAGCGGAAGCGCCGGCCGTAATACCGACCGCTTCGGCGCCCTTGAGCCACCGCGGATCGAGCTGACCGGCGTCGTCGATCAGATAACTCGCCACACCCATCTCCGAACCGATTTCCCGCAGACGGTTCGAGTTCGAACTGTTCTTGGCGCCAACCACGAGAATAACGTCGACCTCGCGCGCGAGTTCACGCACGGCGGCTTGGCGGTTCTGGGTCGCGTAGCAAATGTCTTTGACATCCGGTCCGACGATCTTCGGGAAGCGGCGCTTGAGCGCCTCGATCACGTCGCGCGTATCGTCCACCGAGAGCG
>DASPOR010000091.1 GCA_035625915.1 Alphaproteobacteria bacterium
GTCTTCAATCAGCAATACGCGCATGCCAGTCCCCTTCTTCGCCGCGCGGGCTCAAGGTTGAGCGCGCCGCAGGGCGGCCCCTGGAAAACGCCTTAGGCAAACTGATTCGGAACATTAACTGCGGTATGGTTAACAAAACCTGATTCTCTCGCGCAAGTATCCTAAGGGCGAATTCATAATGTCCGCCAACATACTGTGCGATAGTGGTTTTTTAGCCACGCCCGTGCTGATGCTCCGGATTAAGTTTCGGCGCTAACCGACTCGACCGACTCGCTCGGGCCGGTATGGCTGAGCGAGCACCCCTTGGTCCTATGACGATGGACCGATGATTAACGGCCCAGGTAAACAGGCGATTAAAAATCCGCGCTTTGGAGTAACCATTCTTTCGCTATAGGCATGTCGCCCTATCGCACGGCTCGTCCGCCGGTCGACATGTAAGCCCGCCATTTAGTGGATTCGTGGGTCCCTTGGGGGTGCGATGGAAACCGAACGCTAACGTTATCGCGCCACAATCGCTGCATCGGGGGCGCCAGGCGCTTCCTTGCTTCCGTATCCCGGCGTGCGGGGCGGGATCAGCGAGGGGCGAGGCGCTTGGTCCCGTGGCTTCGGGGGAGTAATAGTCGATGAAGTCCCGAGAGACGCTTATTCGGCTCAAGAAGTTTCAAGTTGACGAGAAACGACGCAAAGTCGCGCAAATCGAGACAATGATTGCCGAGTTCGACCGCATGGCGGGAGATCTCGAGCGCGAAATTCGTGTCGAACAAGATCGTTCCGGCATTCACGATCCGTCACATTTTGCCTATCCGACCTATGCCAAGGCAGCCATTGCGCGGCGCGAAAACCTCAAGCGCTCGGCCGAGGATCTGCGTATTCAGCTCGAAGACGCTAAGTCGGCGCTTGGCGAGGCCTTCGATGATCTGAAGAAGCTGGAGCTACTCGGCGCACGCGACCAAATGCGCGAACGCGAGGCTGAGGAGGCCGTTGAAGAGGCCGAGCTTCATGGGCTTGCGCACCTGCGCGGCCGCGGCGGCGTAGCTTCGGTATAATTGGCTTCGGCCAGTCAAGGCCAACCGAGAAACCTGACTTCAGGTCAGGCGGTCCGCTCAGGGCGGCCTTTGCGCGTCCGCGGCAACCTGGCTCCTGCGTCGAGTCCGGGTGGAGCCCACGTCGAGCCCATGTGCAGCCCACGTCGAGCCCACGTGGAGCCCAGGTCGCGCCGAGGTGGCGCCTGCCGCGGCGCCGTACCGGAAAAGACCAAGACCCCCAGCTTTCACTCTCGACGAAGCCAGGTGTCAGCGGCGATAATGCTCCGCGTGACAGGGAACCGGCCCCGCCTCATGGGTTGGGCGGCCGTTCGTGTCGGGTATTGAGCGGGGGTCCCGATCTATGGGTTTGTCGGGCAAGGCGCTGCCATGTTGATGCAAACTGAACTCGTCTGGTTGCTGGGTGCCGTCTCCAGGGGCGACGAGACCGCGCTCGAACGTCTCTATGCCGCGACCCGCGCAAAGCTCTATGGGGTCTTGCTGCGTATCCTGGGAAGACCGGTCTTGGCCGAAGAGGTCATGAAGGAGACCTATTCCAAAATTTGGAAGACGGCGGACGAATTCGACCCTACCGTCGCAAGCCCCACGACGTGGATGGTGGCGATTGCGCGCAATCGGGCCATCGACATCGTGCGCAAACGCGGCGATCTTTTGGTAGAGGACGAACTGGAAGTTCCCGAAGCGGCTTCTGAATCTCCGCAGCCGCTCGCACGGCGCGAGATGACCGAGGAACTTAAGCGCCTTCTTTCGTGCCTCGGCCGGCTGGATCCGGAGAAACAGCGCATTGTGCTCCTTGCCTATTACAGCGGCTGGAGCCGCGATCAGCTGGCGCAAAAACTGGACATTCCGATCAACACGATCAAGACCTGGCTTCGCCGCAGTCTGCTTGAAATTCGCGAGTGCATGGAAAAATGACCGCTAAAGAACGCCTGACGCATAAAGTTTCGTCGACAAAGAAAAAGTAGCGGGTGAGGCATCGATGTACGACGACGACCGGGATGCTCTTGCCGCCGAATACGTCTTGGGCACGCTCTCCGCGGAAGAGCGCGAGCAAGCAGAGGCGCTGCTCACGCTCGATTCGAGCTTCGCCGAGATCGTGCGGATCTGGGAGCATCGTCTCGGCGAACTCAATGTCATGGTCGAGGCAGTGGAACCGCCACCCGATCTCTGGGAAAAGATCAAGACGGAAATCGACAGCACTCGGCGAAGCGACGAAACAGATTTCGGCTCCACAGAGGTGATTGGGGAATCCGCGCCGCAGTCTGTCCCGACACCGCTCGCCGATACTGCGGTGGATGACACGCCGGAGCCTGATTTGGACCTGGTTCCAGATTTGCTCTCGGATCGGCCGAAGGATTTGGACTATTCGGATCGGCCGAAAGATCTGGAGGGGGCACAGGGGACGGATCTAGATGAAACTTCGCTGGTCAACGCGCTCGCTTCGACATTATTGCCATCGACACCGCCACCCAAATTGCCATCGACACCGCCACCCAACTTCGACATTTCAACGCCAGAAGCCTCAGCCTTGCCCATGCCGGAAACCGGCTCGGCAGGCGCGGGCGCCGATATTGTCGCTCTGAGGCGCGGCGTGCGGCGCTGGCGCGGTCTTACGATGGCGATGGGCGCGATTGCGGCCTTGCTTGCTGTTTATGTGGCTCTCGCCCGATTGGCCCCTGGATTC
>DASPOR010000092.1 GCA_035625915.1 Alphaproteobacteria bacterium
CGTTTACTCACTCTGCGAATTGTGCAAGGACGACCCCGATCGCCCCCCACTTTGGCAACTCAAGGGTCAACGCATCATCCATAACGAAGACGAACACGAGATCTATTTCGAGGACGCGACCCTCGAGATGTTCGGCGTACCCGTTGCATACTCCCCGTATTTTTCCGCACCCGATCCGACGGTCAAACGCCGCAGCGGATTCCTCACGCCGACCGGCGGCCATGACAACGAACTCGGCTATCTGTACCAGCAACCCTATTTCTGGGTCATCGACGATAGCAAGGACGCCACCATAGCGCCCATCTTCACCACGGAGTCGGGACAGGTCTTCTACGGACAGTATCGCCAACGCTGGGGAGACGGCCAACTCAGTCTGGCGGGAAGTATCACCTCTGCGCCGGCAATCAATTCGAGCGGGCAGAGCGAACCTGGCAATCAGGTTCGCGGCCATTTCGACGGGTCGGGCATCATCAACCTCGATGACAATTGGCGAACTGGCTTCGATGCGGTGCGCGAGACGGATGACACTTTCTTCCCGCGATACAAGATCCTCTACACGCCAACGACCGCGGTCCTCCAAGACAACGCATACCTCGAAGGTTTTTTCGGCCGGAGCTACACCGGACTGAACGCTTACGCCTTCCAGGATGTGCGACAGCAAGTCCAAATCAAGGATCTGCCGCTCGTGACGCCGGCCTACGAGTACAATTACGTGAGCGCGCCCGGCGAATACGGGGAGCGCTGGTCCCTTGATTTCGCGCCTTACAACATCTTGCGGGGGAGTGGACTCAATTCGAGACGGCTCTCGCAAACCAGCCAGTGGCAACTGCCCTACACGTCACCTTATGGCGATAGCCTCACATGGACGCTTTCGCTGCAGACCGACGGCTATTCGACGAGCAACAACGTCAATCCCAACAATCCCGCCCAGCAGGTGGCGAGCCAGGCCGGGCGCGCGCTCCCTCAGACGGAGCTTGACTGGCGCTATCCGTGGGTTCGGCGCGATGACGTTATCCAGGAGGTCATCGAGCCGCGCGTAGCGCTCATTGCCGGGCCCCAGGGCAAGAACAGCGTGGCAATTCCAAATGAGGATAGCCAGGATTTCCAATTCGACGACCAAAACCTCTTCCGTCTGAACCCGTTTCCAGGCACCGACCGGGTGGAAGGAGGCGAGCGCGTAGTGTACGGCGTAACCCTCGGCGCCTACGGCAACAAGGGGGGCAGCTCGACCGTCTTCATCGGCCAGCAATATCGCACGCATAACGATGAGACTTTCGATGGCGTGCAGGGTCTTCAGGACAAGCTATCGGATTACGTTGGGCGCGTTCAAATCAAGCCGGTCAGCTTTTTCGATTTGAATTACCGCTTCCTGCTCGATCACGAGAATTTGTCGCCCGAGCGCAATGAAATCGACGCGCATTTGAGCTTTCCACTGGTAAACCTCTACACAAATTACATCGATACGATCCAAAACGTGCCCGGAAGCGGCAACACCCCCGTCGATCAGATCACCATCGGCGGAAGCAGCCATATCGCAGACCACTGGTCGGTCGGCGGCAGCCTCCTGCGCGATCTCGTGTCCGGCGAATTCCGATATCAGAGCCTCAATGTCACCTATGACGACGAGTGCTTCACGCTTGTCGGCACGATTACGCGCAATTTCACGACCAATCGCGACATTTCTCCGGGCAACACCTTCCTGTTCCAGATCGTCTTCAAGAGCCTTGGGGAGTTTCGCGTCGGCGGCAGCGGCTAGTGCGGCTTTGAATCCGAAATTCGCTCACGGTTCCGCACCCGGATGTGGCGAAACGACAAATCCTTCGCCGACACCGTCCCGATAGGACCGGAAGCCGGTGCGGAGGTATTTGCGCGGCAACGACCAAGGGGATATAAGGTTTCATCGTATAACACAAATTGGACGCGCCAATTGTTCGGCCGAAATCTGAAAGCTGGTCTTTTCATCCTCTTGGCGATCGCCGCC
Organism: Alphaproteobacteria bacterium; assembly: GCA_035625915.1. Taxonomy (NCBI): domain Bacteria; kingdom Pseudomonadati; phylum Pseudomonadota; class Alphaproteobacteria; species Alphaproteobacteria bacterium. The sequence goes on from DASPOR010000092.1 coordinate 1,982, forward strand.
ATGGGTGTTGCTGCACCTGCACTGGCCCAACAGGAGCTTCAGCGCATCGCAGCCGTCGTTAACGACCAGGTCATTTCAATGTACGACCTGGCAGGCCGGATACGGCTCGTCACCATCTCGTCGAACCTTCAGGACACTGCCGAAACCCGCCAGCGCCTCGTGCCGCCCGTGCTGCGCACGTTGATCGACGAATCCCTCGAATTGCAGGAGGCCAAGCGCCTCAACATAACGATCTCGACGAACGAGATCGACGCGTCGATCGGTCGTATCGCCAAGCAGAACGACATGTCCGAGAAGCAGTTCCAAGATGTACTCCAGTCTCAAGGCGTTCCGCTCGCCGCACTGGTGGAGCAGGTTCGCGCGGGACTCGCTTGGAGCAAGATCATCAACCAGAAAATCCGGCCGACGGTCGAGATAGGCGACGATCAGGTGCAGGAATATCTCGACCGCCTGAAGGCGGACGCCGGCAAACCGCAGTACCGGCTCATGGAAATATTTCTTGGCGTCGACAATCAGCAGCAGGACGATGAGGTGCGCAGGACGGCCGACCGGCTCGCCGAACAAATCAAGGGCGGCGCCAATTTCGCTGCCATCGCCCGTCAATTTTCCCAAAGTGCCACCGCCGCGGTGGGCGGCGATCTCGGCTGGGTGCAAGAGGGCTCGCTCGATCCTGAACTGGAAAAGGTGGCGACCTCTATGACTGTGGGCCAGCTTTCTCCGCCGGTCCGGACGGTCAGCGGCTATTATCTTCTGCTCCTGCGCGACCGCCGCCAGACAGGTGCGGCGTCGGACGACGTCGAATTGGATTTCGAGCACCTGTTCCTGCCCGCCCCGAAGAATGCTTCTCAAGCCGACCTCGAATCGCTCAAATCGACGGCGCAGAAAGTCTCCGATAATGCAAAGAGCTGCGAGGAATTCGTTGACCTGCGAAAGCAGGTGGCGGACGCGCGCGTTGTGTTGCCGCAAAAAGTCAACGCCAGGGATCTTTCGCCCAATCTGCGTGACATCGCCCTCAAACTGCCGCCCAACAAGGCGAGCGATCCGGTTTTCGTGAATGATGGCGTCTTCGTCATGATGGTGTGCGAGCGCTCCACCGAGGGCAGCTTGCCAAGCGTCGACGAAGTGCGTAACCGCCTCGGTCAAGAGAAGCTCGACTTGCTTACGCGGCGTTATTTGCGCGACCTGCGCACATCGGCCTACGTCGACGTCCGGGCATGAGCGAAGCGGACCAGCTCGCTCCGCTCGCCCTCACGATGGGCGAACCGGCCGGTATTTCCGGGGAGCTGACGATACAAGCCTGGCTCGAGCGGCAAGCACAAGCGCTACCCGCATTTTTCGCGATCGACGACCCGGACCGGCTCGAACGCATCGCCCGCAATCTCGGATTGAACGCACCGCTACGGGCCGTGGCGTCGCCCGAGGAGGCTGCGGACGCGTTTGCAAGTGAGCTCCCGGTCATGGCGGAGCCGCTCAGCCAGCCGGTCGCCGCTGGCAGACCCGATCCGAGAAACGGCGAGGCGATACTCTCCTCGATTCGCCGCGCCGTCGAATTTGCCCTCGGCGGGCGGGCGGGCGCCGTCGTAACGAGCCCCATCCATAAGAAGAGCCTATACGACGCGGGATTTCGATATCCCGGGCACACCGAGTTTTTGGCTTCACTGGTGGACGGCGTACCGATGCCGGTGATGATGCTGGTGGTGCCCACCTTGCGTGTTGTGCCGGTGACGATCCACATGCCACTCGCGCGTGCCGTCTCGGAACTCACGACCGACGCTATCGTCCATTGCGGCCGCGTGACTGCAGCGGCCCTCACGCGCGACTTCGCGATCCCAAAACCGGTACTCGCCGTCGCGGGCCTCAATCCCCATGCCGGCGAATCCGGAGCACTGGGCCGCGAGGAGATTCAAACGATTGCACCGGCGGTCAAGGCGCTCAGCGCTGAGGGCATCATGGCGGTTGGACCGCTCCCTGCCGATACGCTATTCCATCCACGGGCGCGCGCGCGCTACAATGCCGCACTCTGCATGTATCACGACCAGGCCTTGATTCCCCTCAAGACCATCGATTTCGACCACGGTGTCAACGTGACGCTCGGCTTGCCGTTCGTGCGCACCTCACCCGATCACGGTACGGCCCTCGAGATCGCAGGCAAGGGCTTGGCCAATCCGGCTAGCCTGATCGCCGCGATCAAGCTCGCCGGCGAGGTGGCCGCACGCCGCGCTGCGGCAGGGAATGCGCGATCGGCGCCAGCACTCGCCTGACTTGCCGGCGGCCGGGCCTCGATTGCCGCCACTGCGCGAGGTCATTGCGCGCCATGCCCTCGACGCACGCAAGGGCCTCGGTCAGCACTTCCTCCTCGACATGAACCTCACCCGCCGGATCGCGCGCGCTGCTGGCGATCTCGGCCGTGGGACGACGATTGAAATCGGGCCGGGCCCCGGAGGGCTCACTCGCGCGCTGCTCGAGCTCGGTGCTGACAGCGTGCTCGCGATCGAGCGGGACGAACGGTGCGTTGCAGCCTTGGCCGAACTTGGAGCCGCCTACCCCGGACGGCTCGAGATTATCGCGGGCGACGCGCTTGAGATTGATCTGACGGCACTCGGGGTTTCGCCGCGCCGGATTGTTGCCAATTTGCCTTACAATATATCGACACCGCTGCTGACGCGCTGGCTCACCCAGGCGACGGCTTACGAGACGATGACGCTCATGTTCCAGCGCGAGGTTGCAGATCGCCTTGCCGCCGATCCGGGCAGTAAGAATTACGGCAGGCTGAGCGTGCTGACCCAATGGCTTTGCGACGTGGCGCTGCTTTTCCATGTCGCCAAGGAGGCATTCGTCCCGCGCCCGAGGGTAACCTCGACGGTCGTCCGTCTCACGCCACGGCCAGCACCGCGCGCCCCGGCATTGCAATGGGCCCTGGAGGAGGTAACCGCCGCTGCCTTCGGCCAACGGCGCAAAATGCTTCGCTCCAGCCTCAAAAGCCTCGGCGTGAACGCGTTTGCCTTGCTGGCCCTTGCCAAGATCGAGGAGACCCGGCGTGCCGAGGAGATCGACGTCGCCGGCTTTTGCGCACTGGCGCGGGCCTATGCGCGCCTCAAAGAACCCCCTGCGCCGAACCTCAGCGCCCCTGCCTGAGTCTATTCACGAAATCGACCAAGCCGATCTGCCGCTCTCGCCGCAAGCGTTCGGCCTGCAGAATCGCCTCCACCTTGGCGACGCTATCGTCCAGGGCAACGTTGGTGACGATGTAGTCGTATTCGGGCCAATGGCTCATCTCGTCAGCCGCCTTCGACATGCGGGATGCAACGATTTCGGCGCTGTCTTGCGCGCGGGATTTGAGACGACGCTCCAGTTCCGCGGTGCTGGGCGGCAGAATGAACACGCTGACGAGATCGCTGCGCGCGTTCTCGCGCAGCTGCTGGGTGCCTTGCCAGTCGATGTCGAACAGCACGTCGAGGCCAGCGCCGAGGGCCTTTTCGACGGGTGCGCGCGGCGTGCCGTAATAATGGTCGAACACTTTCGCATGCTCGAGTAGCTTGCCCCGCTCGACCAGCTCGCGGAACGCAGTCTTGTCGATGAAGTTGTAATCGACTCCCGAGACTTCGCCGCGCCGGCGCGGGCGTGTCGTCACCGATACCGACATGATGAGGTTCGGGTCGCGCGCCATGAGGCGGCGCGAAATGGTGGTCTTGCCCGCACCCGAAGGCGACGACAGGACGAGCATCAGGCCGCGGCGTTTTACTTCGATTGCCTCCATCGACTTTCACTCGACGTTTTGAACCTGCTCCCTGAATTGCTCGATGGTCGCCTTGAGATCGAGGCCGAGCCTCGTCAGGGCTACGTCGGATGCCTTCGAACAAAGTGTGTTGGCTTCTCGGTTGAATTCTTGACAGAGGAAATCGAGGCGCCGGCCGATCGCCTCATGCGAGACCAGGAGTTCGCGCGCAGCCGCGATGTGCGCTTTCAGCCGGTCAAGTTCTTCGCGCACATCGGCCTTCGCGGCGATGAGGGCAAGCTCCTGGGCGAGTCGCTCTTCCGGCAGAATTGACTCTGCGCCGAGGAGCGCTGCGACCTGTTCCTTGATGCGAGCCTTAATCGCGTCGGGGCGCAGGACCGCAAGCGACTCCGCGGCGGTCGTCAAGCGCGCGATCTCGTCGAGATGTGCGGCGAGCACCGTGGCCAAGCGTGCGCCCTCGGATTCGCGGGCCGCGATGAGGTTGTCGAGCGCCTCAACCAAGCTTGCCAAGACAGCCTCCGCCCGCCGCTCCGCCGCCGCCTCGTCGGAGTCGTCCTCGATCTGTTCGACGACGCCGCGGACGGTAAGGATTGTGTCGAGGCGCGGAGGGGCCGGCGCAATTCGAGTTGTAAAATCCTCGTGCAGCGAGAGCAGCTCATCAATCAGATCGCGGTTGATGCGCCACCCGGCAGCCCCCGAAACGCGGCTCAAAATCAACGAGACCGTCAGCGAACCGCGTTTCAGGCGCCCGATCGCCAGGCCGCGCGCTTGGGCCTCAAGCCGGTCATACCCGACCGGAAACCGAAAGCGCATGTCGAGGGAGCGGCCATTGACGCTCTTGACTTCCCAGGTCCAGCTCGTGGCCTCGTCATGGCCGACGGCGCGGGCGAATCCGGTCATGCTCGAAATTGCCAAGAAACCCCTGCCCTTTGTAGACGAACCGACCCAGTACCCACTATATCTGGCGGCGGGATTCGCAACAAGCGCATCGACGGTTGCAAAGAGGAGGCCATGCGCGACCCGCAGCATATCCTGATAACGGGCGGCAGCAGTGGGATCGGCGAGGCGTTGGCCTACGCCTACGCCGCCCCGACCGTGCGCATCGCCCTTTCCGGGCGCGACGCAGCGCGGCTAGAGGCCGTTGCGTCGGCTTGTCGCGCCAAGGGTGCGCGCGTCTCGGTAGCCGCAATCGACGTGACCGACGGCGCCGCGATGGCAAGCTGGATCGCAACCCAAAATGAAGCGCTCCCCCTCGATCTCGTAATTGCGAACGCCGGCGTTTCGGCGGGAACGGCGCGCGGTGGCGAAAGCGTTGCGCAGGCGCGGCTCATCTTCGCAATCAACCTCGATGGCGCGATCAACACAGTGCATCCTGCAATCGCATGTATGGCCGGACGTCGACGGGGCCAAATCGCGATCATGAGTTCCCTCGCCGCATTCCGCGGCTTTGCGGGTGCTCCGGCCTATTCCGCGAGCAAGGCGGCCGTGCGCGTTTATGGCGAGGCACTTCGCACGAGGCTGCGCGGCAAAGGGATCGAGGTCTCTGTAATCTGTCCCGGCTTCGTGCGCAGCCGCATGACGGCCGGCAACAACTTTCCCATGCCGCTTCTGATGGATGCGGATCGCGCCGCGGCAATTATCAAGCGCCAACTCGCCCGCAACAAATCGCGAATTGCGTTTCCGTGGCCCCTATATTTGGCCGCTTGGCTTCTTGCGACGCTGCCACCCGCGCTCACGGATCGGTGGATGGTGAAGCTGCCCGAGAAGGCTTCCGCAAGAACGGAGCCGCCGGCCGCTCCTTCGAGTTAATCGGATTTACCGCTCTCGCCCTGCTGAGCCTGGCGCAGCTTGGCGACGTTCTTGTTGTGCTCGGGAAGGGTGCGCGCGAATGCGTGCCCGCCCGCACCGTCCGCGACAAAGTAAAGATCGTCGCTCTCGGCGGGATGAAGGACCGCCACGATAGCCGCCTTGCCAGGATTGGCGATCGGCCCCGGCGGCAGTCCATCGTTCTGATACGTGTTGTAGCGACTCTGCACGTCGAGATCGGCGTGAACGAGCGGCCGCCCGAGCGCGCCCCGCCCATCCGTCAGGGCATAGAGGACCGTAGGGTCCGACTGAAGCCGCATATGATTGCGCAGTCGATTGAGAAATACCGCCGCAATGTGCGGGCGTTCGTCCGACTTGGCGGTCTCCTTCTCGACGATCGATGCGAGAGTGAGGGCTTCCTCCTCGCTGTGCAATTCAAGATCGGGCGCGCGATCCTTCCATAACTGATCGAGCGTCTCGCTCATCGCCTTCTTCATTCGCGCGACCATGTCCTCTCGCGCGTCGCCCCAGGCGTAATTGTATGTCTCCGGAAGGAGGGCGCCTTCCTTGAGGGATTCCCTGACCGTCCCCTCGAGGCCGTCGGCGTGCGCGAGCAAATCGATCACCTGGACATTCGTGAGACCCTCGGCGATCGTCAAATGGCGCACCACCGGCTTTGCGTGGAGCAGCACATCGATCGCGTCCCGTATGCTTGCATTGGCCGGAAAAAGATACTCGCCCGCACGCAAGGCGCGTCGCTCGCCGACGAGCTCCACCGCAAGCGAGAAGGTTCGCGCGTCACGGATAACCCCATCCTTCAAGAGGACAGCCGCGATGCCCTCAGCGCCAAGACCCTTGGGAATGACGAACGCCGCGGCACTTTGCAGGGGTCCCGCCGAGATGAAGAGACGGTAAGCCCAGGCTGAAACACCCACCGCGGCCACGAGAAGCACGATCGAGGCAATCATCAGATAACGCATGGTACGCATTCGATGCCTCTCGGCAGCGCTTAGGGCGCCGGGCCGAAAACCAATGACGCATTGGTGCCACCGAACCCGAAGGAGTTCGAGAGCGCATATCTGACCCGACGCTCTTTTGCCTTATGGGGCACCAGGTCGATGTCGCAGCCATCCGAGGGATTGTCGAGGTTGCGCGTGGGCGGGACCACGCTGTCGCGCATAGCGAGGATCGAGAAAATCGCCTCCACACTGCCCGCGGCGCCAAGAAGGTGGCCGATCGCCGATTTGGTTGACGACATGCTCAGCTTGTACGCGGCATCGCCGAAAAGCCGCTTGACCGCATTGAGCTCGATCTCGTCGCCGAGAGGGGTCGAAGTCCCATGTGCGTTCACATAGTCGATTTGGTTCGGCTCGAGTTCTGCACTCTTTATCGCGTTGCGCATCGCGCGATAGCCGCCATTCCCATCCGGTGCGGGGGCCGTTATGTGATAGGCATCGCCCGACATGCCGTATCCCACCACTTCGGCGTAGATTTTGGCGCCGCGCTTCTTGGCGTGTTCAAGTTCTTCGAGCACCACGATCCCGGCCCCTTCGCCCATCACGAATCCGTCGCGATCTTTGTCCCACGGTCGAGAGGCCGCCGGCGGATTGTCGTTGAAAGCAGTCGAGAGAGCGCGCGCCGCGGCAAACCCCGCGAGTCCGATGCGGCACACGGCGGCCTCGGCCCCACCCGCAACCATCACGTCCGCATCTTCAAGTCCTATGATCCGCGAGGCATCGCCGATCGCGTGAGCACCGGTCGAACAGGCGGTTACAACCGCATGATTGGGTCCCTTGAAACCATAGCGGATCGAAATATGGCCGGAAGCGAGATTGATGAGGCAGGATGGGATGAAGAAGGGGCTCACCCGCCGCGGGCCCTTCTCCTGAAGGAGAAGTGCCGTACTTGCGATCCCGTCGAGCCCTCCGATCCCGGAGCCGATCATTACCCCGGTGCGCTCGCGCGCCTCCTCCTCGGTCGGCGCCCAGCCGGAATCCTCGACGGCTTGGACGGCAGCGGCCATCGCGTAGACGATGAATGGCTCGACCTTGCGCTGATCCTTTGGCGCCATCCAGTCGTCGGCGTTGAAGAGACCGGAGGCGGTCTCGCCCCGCGGCACTTGTCCCGCGATCTTGCAGGGCATGTCCGACACGTCGAAATCCTGGATCGCCCGAATGCCCGATTGGCCGTCGATCAGGCGCTCCCACACCGGCCTCACGCCACAACCGAGCGGCGTAACCAAGCCCAGGCCGGTGACGACCACACGTCTCATTGGGATACCCACTCTAAGTTGTCGCGCACGTGCGGAAGGCGATCCGGCTCATCCGTCGAGAGTGCCGAGCGGGCTCAGCCGTGCTGTTCGATGAATTGGATCGCATCCTTGACGGTGACGATCTTTTCGGCCGCTTCGTCTGGGATTTCGCACCCAAATTCCTCTTCGAAGGCCATCACCAGCTCGACCGTGTCGAGACTATCCGCGCCCAGATCGTCGATGAAGCTCGCTGCTTCCGTCACCTTGGCCTCGTCGACCCCGAGGTGTTCGACGACGATCTTCTTCACGCGCTCCGCAACGTCACTCATTTTTACAACCCTCGTTGTCCACGGTTGCCTCGTAGGGAGCCGTGGGAAATGAACCCTCCCCGCCATGTCCTTCGCAATGCCGGCTCCGGCGCGAAAGCGGGCCTCTCTAACACACTTTCGGGGGGCTTGGCCAGCCACTCTGGCGCCGTCTCGCCGGGGCCCGGAATGCGCCTTAGAGCATGACCAATCCGCCGTTCACATGCAAGGTTTGACCGGTGATGTAACCGGCTTCCTCCGAAGCCAGGAAGGCGACCGACGCGGCCACGTCGGCCGGTGTTCCGAGTCGGCCAAGTGCCACGCGACTCAGGATCGCCTCGCGCTGCTTGTCGGTCAGGGCTTTGGTCATGGCTGTGTCGATGACCCCGGGGGCGACGCAATTCGCCGTGATGTTCCGGGGGGCCATCTCCGCCGCAAGCGATTTCGTGAACCCGACGAGCCCCGCCTTCGACGCCACGTAATTCGCCTGGCCCGGATTGCCAGTCGAGCCCACGACGGAGCCGATATTGATTACCCGTCCCCATCGCTTTTTCATCATGCCGCGCAAACTTGCGCGCGTGAGGCGGAACGTGGCCGTGAGATTGATCTCGAGCACCTTGAGCCAATCCGCATCGGTCATGCGCACGAGCAGCATGTCGCGCGTTATTCCCGCATTATTGACGAGAATGTCGATCGAGCCCATCGCACTTTCGGCCGATTTGACGAGGGCATCGATGCTCGCGGGATCGTCGAGCTTGCAAGCAAACGCAAAGGTCCGGTCGCGGAGCCCGCTCTTGAGCGCTTCGAGTGCGTCGACCCGGGTGCCCGAAACGGACACGGTTGCACCCTGGGCGTGAAGCGCCCTCGCGATCGCGTCGCCGATGCCCCCGGTAGCACCCGTGACGAGTGCGGTTTTGCCTGCAAGCTCGAACAAGACGTCCTCCCGAGACAGGAAGCTAAAGGGTTTTCAGGAACGCCTCGACATCGGCCGGCGTGTGAACCGAAACGGCCCCGAGTTCCCGTGCTATCCGGCGCGTGAGGCCTGTCAGCACCTTGCCCACGCCGACCTCGATCAAACGGTCAACGCCGCGCTCCTGCATGGCCAGCACGCATTCGCGCCAGCGCACGCGGCTCGTCACTTGCTCGACCAGCAGATTCCGGATCGCAAGCGGGTCGCTTACGGGCGAAGCGGTCACGTTCGCGATGAGGGGTACCACGGGCGCTTCGAGCATGACCTTGCTGAGCGCATCCGCCATTGCGTCGGCCGCAGGCTTCATCAAGGAACAATGGAAGGGTGCGCTTACCGGCAACATCATCGCGCGCAAACCTTCATCGGACGCAAGCTTCGCCGCCCGTTCGACCGCCGCTTTGTCGCCGCTCACGACGACTTGGCCGGGCGCATTGTCATTGGCGACGGCGCAAACGTC
>DASPOR010000093.1 GCA_035625915.1 Alphaproteobacteria bacterium
TAGGGGAAGTCAAGATAGGTTTGAAGCACAAGCACTGTGAAAATTGTAATACATTCAGTAATTTATCTTGGTGAGCCCGGCGGGGGTCGAACCCGCGACCCTCTGATTAAAAGTCAGATGCTCTACCACTGAGCTACGGGCTCTTGTCGCGTGGTGCGGGGCTGGAAGGAGGCGCTTCTGCCCGGCGCCTAAATAGGCCCCAAGCGGACCCTGGGTCAATCGACTTTAGACTTTGCGCCGCCGCCCCGCCACGCGTATGGCCCGTGATCGGGCAGCACCTCTGCCCGTCTCCACCAACCCTTGCACGGGCATTCATTTGAAATATTGCGGAAGGTGTTTTTTGAGGTTTTCGCGGATGCGCGCGGTGGGTGCGATGCCGGCGGGCGGCGGGGCCAGCGTTTCCCCCGTGATCGCTTCGCAAACCCTCACATAACGCGCGCTGAGTTCGGCGAGTACCTCGGGGGGGATGGGCGGGATCGGCTCGTCATAGGGCCGGCAATGGGCGATGATCCAAAGACGGAGATACTCCTTGTCGAGCATCTCCGGCTCCTCGCCAGCTCCAACGCGCCCGGCATAGCTCCCGGCCAGCCAGTATCGACTCGAGTCCGGCGTGTGGACTTCGTCTGCGAGCACCACGTCGCCTCGCCCGTCGAGGCCGAACTCGTATTTCGTATCGACGAGGATGAGGCCGCGCTGTGCAGCGATCTCCCGCGCGTGCGTGAAGACCGCAAGGCTGGCGCCCTTGATCCGGCGCCATTCCGCCTCGGTGCAGAGTTTCGCGGCCACGATCCCCGCTTCGTCCATCGGCACGTCATGCTCGCCAAGTGGGGCCTTGCTGGTCGGCGTGACGACGAGTTGCGGCAGCCGGCTATTCTTGCCAAGACCGTCCGGCAACACGGTTCCGCCGAAGGCGCGCACGCCGCGGCGATATTGCTGCCAGATGCTCGTGCCCGTCGAGCCGGTGAGGTAGCCGCGCACAACGACTTCCACTTCGATCATCTTGAGCGATCGGACGATCATCACGTTCGGATCGGGCTGGGCGATGTAGTGATTGGGGCAAATGTCCGCCGTCGTCTCGAACCAGTACCGGCTCAGCCGCGTGAGCACCTCGCCCTTGCGCGGCACCGGCGATAGCATCCGGTCGAACGCGGATTGCCGGTCGGTCGCCACGATGACCCGCCGCCCGTCGCCGAGATCGTAGCTGTCGCGAACTTTGCCCCGATGGGGGTTCGGAAGCTCCGGAATCTCGGCGTGTTCGAGACAGATCATCGCTTCAAACCTAATCGCACCCCGCGACGTCGCACTCGATAGCGTCACACCCTATGACTTCACGTCCGCCGCAATCTGCATCTTCAGGATTTTGTCGGGCGCGCCCTGAATTGCGCCATTCTGCGCCTTCGATCCTTTTTTGATGAGATCGACGAATTCCATGCCCTTGGTCACCTTCCCGAAGATCGTATATTGGCCGTCGAGAAAGGAGGCATCGTCGAAAGTGATAAAGAACTGGCTGTCGCCGCTGTTCGGATCCTGGGCGCGCGCAAGGCCGACGGTGCCGCGGACGAAATGCTCCTTGCGGGTGAATTCGGCGGGAACATTGTGGCCGGACCCGCCCGTGCCATTGCCGAGCGGATCGCCCGTCTGGGCCATGAAGCCCGGGATCACCCGATGAAACGTCAGCCCATCGTAGAAGTGCTTGCGAATGAGTTCCTTGAAGTGCTTGACGGTCTCCGGTGCGAGATCCGGCCGCAGCTCGATCACCACCCGCCCGTCCTTGAGGTCCATGTAAACCGTGTTTTCGGGATCGGCCGCCGAGGCCGACATTGAGCCGAGAGTCATGAGAAGAACCACCACGAAGAAGGGTTTCAAAAAAGCGCGCATATTTGTTCCTGCGATTTTCACTTGGGGTTTGGGGAATTCCGGCGTCGCCGGAGGCCAGTCGAGCGTGCGGCCGTTTCCGGGCCGTCGGTCTTGAATCGCGCCACGAGCCGCCGGGCGACGCCGGCCGGCACGAAACTCGAGATATCGCCGCCGAGGCGTGCGATCTCCTTGACAAAGCGCGAGGAGATGAAGGTCTGCCGTTCCGACGCCATAAGAAAGACGGTCTCGACCTCTGGGTCCACCCGCGCGTTCATACCTGCCATCTGGAACTCGTAATCGAAGTCGGACACGGCGCGCAAGCCGCGAATGATGACGTTCGCCCCCATCTGTCTTACGAAATGCATGAGAAGGTTGTCGAAGGCGCGCGCCCGGACCCGACGCAGTGCTGGATTTCCGGCCTTGGCGAGCTTGGCGCACTCCTCCTCGACCATGCGGATTCGCTCATCGAGGGAAAAGAGCGGACCCTTGCCGTCATTGATCGCGATCGCGACGATAACGCGATCGACAATCCGACTTGCGCGCAGGATGATGTCGAGATGCCCGTTGGTAATTGGATCGAAGGTCCCGGGATAGACGCCGATGCGCTCAGCCATTCGGCCCCTCCCCCGCTTGATCGACCGCGCCCGCGCCGTCCTCGCCGGCGGCACCTTCGTCGCCGCCGACCTCGCCGAGGCGGATGACCGAGACCACACGCTCCCCTTCCGAGACGCGGAAGAGCGTGACACCGCGTGTCGCTCGGCCCGCGATGCGCACATCGTGGACCGGACAGCGGATCAACTGCCCGCCATCGGTCACCAACATGATTTGATCGCGCTCCACGACGGGGAATCCGGCGACCAGGGTCGTCGCGGCGTCACGGCCAAGGTCGATCGCCTCGATCCCTTTACCGCCGCGGCCCGTGACCCGATAGTCGTAAGCCGAGGTGCGCTTGCCAAACCCGGCCGAGGACACGGTGAGGATGAATTCCTCTGCCGCCGCCAGCTCGGCGAAGCGTTCCTCGGACAAGGCGATTGCGGGTGGAGCCGAGACCCCTTCGTCAGCCCCGCGCCCAGCACCCAAAGTCCCATCACCCACGTCTTCGGCACTTTCCTCGCCCGATCTCTCGTCCCGCCTGCGGAATGCGGCAAGGCGCAGATAGCCATCGCGCTCCTCGGTCGCGAATTCGGCGTGACGCAGGATCGACATCGAAATCACCTGATCTTCGGGTCCGAGGGAAATACCGCGCACGCCCACCGAATCGCGCCCGCGAAAGACGCGCACGTCGCCGACGGGGAAGCGGATGCATTTGCCCTGCTGTGCAGCGAGAAGAACATCGTCGTGCTCGGTCGCCGGCAATACGCCGATCAGCCTGTCGCCGTCCTCGAGCTTCATGGCGATCTTGCCGTTTACTTTCACGTCGACGAAGTCCGAGAGCTTGTTCCGCCGCACGCTGCCGCTTGCGGTCGCGAAGACGACGTCGAGCTGTTCCCAGCTTCCCTCATCCTCGGGAAGCGGCATGAGCGTGGTAATCGTCTCGCCGGACGCAAGCGGAAGAAGGTTGATGAGGGCTTTTCCGCGCGCCTGGGGTGTCCCCGCCGGCAGCTTGTAGACCTTCATCTTGTAGACCATGCCGCGCGAGGAGAAGAACAGCACGGGCGTGTGGGTGTTCGCGACAAAGAGCCGGCTTACGAAATCCTCCTCGCGCGTCGCCATGGCGGCGCGCCCCTTCCCACCCCGGCGCTGAGCGCGATAGGCAGAAAGCGGCACGCGCTTCACATAGCCCGCGTGGGTCACGGTCACCACCATGTCCTCGCGCTGAATCAGGTCCTCGATGTCCTGCTCGAACTCGAGATCCTGGATTTCGGTCCGGCGGTCCGTGCCGAAGCGCTCCCGCATGTCCTTGAGTTCGGCGCGCATCACCTCATAGAGCCTCGCATGCGAGGCGAGAATGGCGAGGTATTCGGCGATCTGGTCGACCACGGATTTGAGTTCGTCGGCGATCTTGTCGCGCTCGAGCCCCGTCAGGCGATGGAGGCGCAAGTCGAGGATCGCTTTCGCCTGCTCCTCGGAAAGCCGGTACTTGCCGCCAACGACTCCGCGCCCGGGTTCGTCGATGAGTGCGATGAGCTGTTCGACGTCCTGGGCCGGCCATGGGTTCGCGATCAGGGCCGCCCGAGCCTCGCCAGGATCCTTCGCCTTGCGGATCGTGGCGATGACGGGATCGAGATTGGCGATCGCGATCGCGAGCCCGACCAGGATATGCGCGCGTTCCCGCGCCTTGCCGAGCTCGTAGATCGTGCGCCGCGTGATCACTTCCTCGCGGAACTTGACGAAGGCGACGACGATGTCCTTGAGACCCATCAACTCGGGCCGCCCCAGGGTGAGGGCCAGCATGTTGACGCCGAAGGTCGACTGAAGCGGGGTGTAGCGATAGAGCTGGTTGAGCACGACGTCCGCCACCGCGTCCCGCTTGAGTTCGACGACGACGCGCACGCCGTGCCGGTCGCTCTCGTCGCGCAGGTCGGAAATGCCCTCGATAGTCTTATCTTGCACCAGCTCGGCCATGCGCTCGATCATGCGCGCCTTGTTGACCTGGTAGGGAACTTCCGTGATGACGATCGCCTCCCGGTCCTTGCGGATCTCCTCGATCGCCGCGCGCCCACGCATGACGATCGAGCCGCGGCCCGTGTGGTAGGCTTGGCGAATCGTATTGCGTCCCAAGATGATGCCGCCCGTCGGAAAGTCGGGACCCGGAACGTGCGCCATTAGCTCGTCGACCGAGATGTCCGGATTGTCGATATAGGCGACGCACGCATCGATCACTTCGCGCAAGTTGTGCGGTGGGATGTTCGTCGCCATGCCGACCGCGATGCCGCCCGCCCCATTGACGAGCAGGTTCGGCCACTGGGCCGGCAGGACCGTGGGTTCTTGAGTCGTGTCGTCGTAGTTCGGCTGGAAGTCGACCGTCTCCCGATCGATATCCTCGAGAAGCGCCTCGGCCGCTTTCGAAAGCCGCGCCTCGGTGTAACGCATGGCGGCAGGCGGATCGCCGTCCATCGAGCCGAAATTTCCCTGCCCCTGGACGAGCGGAAGGCGCACGGAGAAATCCTGCGCCATGCGTACCATGGCATCGTAGATCGCAGCGTCGCCGTGGGGATGGTATTTGCCCATCACGTCGCCCACGATGCGCGCCGATTTGCGGAACGCCTTGTCGGAGGTGTAGCCCGCTTCCTTCATGGTGAAGAGGATGCGGCGCTGAACCGGCTTCAACCCATCGCGCACGTCGGGGAGTGCGCGCGCCACGATTACGCTCATCGCGTAGTCGAGATAGGAGCGACGCATCTCCTCTTCGATCGTGACAGCCGTCACGGGACTATCGGGCGGGGGTGTCGTGGTCAATGAGTCCGGCTTTTTGTGAAGGTTGTCGGGGCGCCGGAACGGGCGGCCCGGATGCGGCCAAGATTACAGTTTTTGTATAGCAAATATCGCGCATGCGAACAACGGAGAAAGGCCGTTTGCCAAGACGATTTTTCCTTTCTATATCAAACTGATAATTGACTTTCTTTGCACGCGGGCTTGACCCCCGCGCCGCGTGCGCGAAAAAGGCGTTGTCACGATTGGATGAAGGTCGAATCAGAACGGTATTTCGTCGTCGAGATCGGATCCGCCGCCGCCGCCACGGCCGCCGGAACCTGCTCCGCCACCGCTACCGCCAGCGGGCTCGTCTCCCCCGCTTTCATAGCCCCCACCCCCGTTACCGCGTGCGTCGAGAAGTGTCAGTTCGCCGCGAAAGCGCTGGAGCACAACCTCCGTTGTGTATTTCTCGGCCCCGCTCTGATCGGTCCATTTGCGGGTCTGGAGCTGGCCCTCGAGGTAAACCTTGGAACCCTTCTTCAGGTATTTCTGGGCAATCTCGCCAATTCGCTCGTTGAAGATCACGACTCGATGCCACTCGGTCTTCTCGCGCCGCTCTCCGCTTGCCTTGTCGCGCCAGTTCTCGCTGGTTGCGACGTTGAGATGGACGATCGGATCCCCGCCTTGCGTGCGGCGGACCTCCGGATCGCGACCGAGATTGCCGATCAAAATCACTTTGTTGACGCTACCTGCCATGGTCCCTCGACTTCATTTTCCTGGAATATCATAGCGATTGCGTCATCTAACCACAAAGCGGGCGCTCGACAAAGGTCTCCGTGGATAGCGCGGGCGATCCGCCCGCCCCTCTTCCGGCAATTCCGGAGTCGATTTTTTCGTCCGGTTACCTATATTCGTTCCCGGCTTCCTGCCCGAGCGAAGAGTCATGACGTCATCGGAAAGCGCTTACGCCCAGGCGATCCGGGTACGCGGCGCCCGTGAGCACAATCTCAAGGGCTTCGACGTCGACCTCCCGCGCGACAGCATCGTGGTGATCACGGGGCTGTCGGGCTCGGGCAAATCGTCCCTTGCGTTCGACACGATCTATGCGGAGGGACAGCGCCGCTACGTCGAGAGCCTTTCGGCCTATGCGCGCCAGTTTCTCGAGCTGATGCAGAAGCCTGATGTCGATTCGATCGAAGGGCTATCGCCGGCGATCTCGATCGAGCAGAAAACCACGTCGAAGAATCCACGTTCGACCGTCGGCACCGTGACGGAGATCTACGACTATCTGCGGCTTCTTTTCGCCCGCGTGGGTATTCCCTATTCGCCTGCAACCGGTCTGCCGATCGAGAGCCAGACGGTCAGCCAGATGGTCGACCGGATCATGGCGATGAAGGAAGGCACGCGGCTCTATCTCCTCGCCCCTATCGTGCGCGGTCGCAAGGGTGAATACCGCAAGGAGCTTCAAGACCTTCAGAAGCGCGGGTTCACGCGCGTCAAGGTCGACGGCACACTCCACGACATCGATGCGGCGCCAGCACTCAACAAGAAACTCAAGCACGACATCGAAGTCGTCGTCGATCGCATCATCGTCCGCGAGGGGCTCGGCAATCGTCTCGCCGACAGCCTGGAGACCGCACTCGACCTGGCCGATGGCCTGGTCTTCGCCGAGGAGGCGGATACCGGTGCGCGCACGACCTTTTCGGCCAAGTTCGCGTGCCCCGTTTCCGGCTTCACCATCGACGAAATCGAGCCGCGACTCTTCTCCTTCAACAATCCTTTCGGCGCGTGCCCGACCTGCGACGGCCTCGGGACCAAGATGTATTTCGATCCCGACCTTGTCGTGCCGGATGAGCGTTTATCCTTGCGTGAAGGTGCGATCAAACCGTGGGCGAATTCGAGTTCGCAATATTACGATCAAACGCTGGACAGTCTCGCGCGGCATTACAAGGTCTCGACCAATACCGCTTGGCGCGATCTGCCGGAGCGGGTGCGAGACGCGATACTCTGGGGCTCGGGCGAGCAACCCGTGACCATGCGCTATGACGACGGGTTGCGGGCGTATCAAACGACAAAGCCCTTCGAGGGCGTGGTGCCGAACCTGGAGCGGCGTTGGAAGGAAACCGACAGTTCCTGGGTGCGTGAGGAGCTCGAGCGCTACCAGACGACGACGGAGTGCGAAACGTGCAAGGGCAAGCGTCTCAAGCCCGAGTCCCTTGCGGTCAAAGTGCGCAAGCTCGACATTTCAGAGACCTGCGATTTCTCGATCGCACGAGCGGTTGAGTGGTTCGAGGAGCTGCCCAAGCATCTATCGGCAAAGCATCGGGAGATCGCCCAGCGCATCCTCAAGGAAATCAATGAGAGGCTAGGCTTCCTTCGCGACGTCGGGCTCGAATATCTCACGCTCAGTCGCGCCTCGGGGACGCTTTCGGGTGGCGAGAGCCAACGCATCCGCCTCGCCTCCCAGATTGGATCGGGCCTTACGGGCGTGCTTTATGTGCTCGACGAGCCTTCGATCGGCCTGCACCAGCGAGACAACCGGCGCCTCCTCGACACCCTCATCCGCCTTCGCAATCTCGGCAATACCGTGATCGTCGTGGAGCATGACGAGGAGGCGATTCGCGCCGCCGACTATATTGTCGACATGGGCCCGGGTGCTGGCCGCCACGGCGGCGACGTGATCGCCGCAGGGAAGCCCGACGAGGTCCTTCGCAATCCGAAGAGCTTGACCGGACAATATCTCACCGGCTTTCGTCGAATCGAGGTTCCGAAGATGCGCCGGCCGGGCAAGCTCGGCCAGAACCTGACCATCAAGGGTGCCCGCGCGAACAATCTCCAAGGCGTTACAGCGTCGATTCCACTCGGCACATTCACGTGCGTTACAGGTGTGTCGGGCTCGGGCAAATCCACTCTCATCATCGATACCCTTTATAAGGCCGTCGCGCGAAAGCTCTACGGCGCACGGGAGGCGCCGGGCGAGCATGATGCGATCGACGGGCTCGAATTCCTCGACAAGGTCATCGACATCGATCAGTCGCCGATCGGCCGCACGCCGCGCTCGAATCCGGCCACTTACACGGGCGCCTTCGCACCGATCCGCGACTGGTTCGCGGGCCTGCCGGAAGCGAAGGCGCGCGGCTACAAGGCGGGGCGATTTTCCTTCAACGTGAAGGGTGGCCGCTGCGAGGCATGCCAGGGCGATGGCGTGATCAAGATCGAGATGCACTTCCTGCCCGATGTCTACGTCCAGTGCGACGTATGCAAGGGCAAGCGATATAACCGCGAGACCCTGGAAGTCACCTTTCGAGACAAGTCCATCTCCGATGTGCTCGACATGACGGTCGACGACGGTGTTGAGTTCTTCAAAGCGGTTCCCGTCATTCGCCAGAAGCTCGAAACACTGCAGCGGGTCGGCCTCGGCTACATCCATATCGGGCAACCGGCGACGACCCTCTCCGGCGGCGAGGCGCAGCGTGTCAAGCTCGCCAAGGAGTTGAGCCGCCGCGCCACGGGGCGCACGCTCTATATTCTGGACGAGCCGACAACCGGCCTTCACTTCGAAGACGTGCGCAAGCTCCTCGAAGTGCTGCAAGCACTCGTCGACCAAGGCAACACCGTCGTCGTGATCGAGCACAACCTGGAAGTCGTGAAGATCGCCGATCACATCCTCGACATGGGACCGGAAGGCGGGGACAAGGGTGGACGCCTGATTGCGAAGGGAACGCCCGAGGAGATCGCGGCATCGCCCGAAAGCTACACAGGGGCCTACCTGAAACCCTATCTCCGCCAAACGTTCCTGAAATCGGCGAGGAAGCGCGCCTGAACCCGCCAGCAACGTCTCTTCAAAAACAGCGTTAATTAGCGGCCGCGAACTTTAGAGTTACATCGGCGCGTCGCGGCTTGACTCGTCCCTTTGGATTGGCATACCACATGGCATGCCAATCCCGATCTCGTCAGGCGACCAGGCCGACCGCTCACTCAGCCGGTTTGCCTACGATTCGCTGCGAATGATGATTCTATCGGGGCAGGTGCGCCCGGGTGAGCGCCTGGGCGAGCGCGAGCTGGCCCGCCGCATACAGGTGAGCCGCACGCCGCTGCGCGAAGCGCTTGGCCGGTTGGAGCGGGATGGGCTCGCCGTCAATAAGCCCGGCGTCGGCTACTACGCGCTGGAGTTCGATCCCAAGGTTATCGACGAACTTTATGAATTCCGTGAACTGCTCGAGATTCACGCCACGCGTGCGGCGGCGCGACACATCGGCCACGCGGGCATCCGCGAGCTCAAGGACATCATGCGCCAGCTTGCCATTTACGAGCGGAAACCCGCGCCGAGCGTGGAGGAGCTTCGCGAGGAGGTTCAGCTCGGCCTGCGCATCCATGAGGTGATCGCGCGTGAAAGCGGGAACAGCTTCATCTGCGAGACCTTGCTTCAGATCTATGCCCGGCTGCGACTTCTGACGTGGATCGACGTGCTGTGGTTTGACAAATGGCACTTGACCCGCAAGGAGCATCGCGAGCTGGTCGACGCCGTTACCGCCCGGGACGAAACGCGGGCGGCAAGAATCTCAGGGCGTCACGTAAAGCGCTCCTGGGAGGATTCACTTTGGGTTATCAGCGCACAACACAGGGAGGCGAACCGTGTCACAAGAACGAGTCCCAAGCGACCCCCGCGCTAGCCTGTTTTCCAGGCTCGCATTGCCGACAGCCGTGCTGTTTGCGTCGGCGGTCATATTTCAGGCGCCGGCCTTGGCCGCATCTGCAATGGCGCCAAAGCGCATCGCGAGTGCCGGTACGATCGTCTACTGCTCGGACATGACCGGTCCGCCCCTCGAATTTCTCGACCAGAACACCAAGCCGGTCGGCTCGGATATCGATATCGGAAACGAAATCGCCAAGCGCTTCGGCGTCAAGTCGGAATGGAAGAACATTCCCTTCAAGGGGCTTGTTCCGGCCCTTCTGGCGCAGCAGTGCGACGCCGTGATTTCGCAATTATTCGACAAGCCCGAGCGGCGGGAGGTCATCGATCTCGTCGATTATATGAATTCCAGCGAAGCACTCCTGGTGCGCGCCGGGAACCCGTTGAAAATCCATTCTCTCGACGATCTCGCGGGCCATAAGGTGGCAGTCGAGAACGGCACGACGATCCAGGAGTTGATCGAGGCGCAGAATAAGGAATTCCAGGCTGCCGGCAAGAAGCCCGCCGACGTCGTGGTCTATCCTAAGGATACCGACGCGCTCCAGGCGCTCCAGATCGGCCAGGCGGACGTCTACGGAACGACGCTCGAGACGGGCGCCTATTACATGGGCAAGTCGCCGAATACGTTCGAGGTCGCGGGACCGCCTTTCCACCAAATCCTCACGGCGATTGGCCTGCGCAAGAACGACGAGGGCATGAAGGATGCCGTCCAGATGGCGGTCGACGAGATGAAGAAGGATGGAACCTTGCTCGCCATCCTGAAAAAATGGGGACTCGAGGGCGACATGGTGAAGTGAGGAAGGGTTGATGAGCTTCGACTGGCCCTTCTTCTGGCATTACCTCCTTAGACCGAGTGCCGCGTACCTCAATGGCTTGATGCTGACACTGGTGCTGAGCGTTGTCGCACAATCGCTTGGCACCGTGATCGGTCTCTTCGCGGCACTCGGCCGCATGTCGCATATCGCGCCACTGCAGTACCTCGTGCGCGGTTATGTCTGGATCATGCGGGGCACGCCGCTCCTCGTGCAGATCGTATTCATCTACACCGGCCTCGCCGCCGGCGGCATATTCCGCTTCGAGGACATATCCCTCGGCATCCTGACGATTCCGGGCAACGTCCAGGCCGGCCTCGTGGCGCTGAGCCTGAACGAAGCCGCCTACATGGCCGAGATCATCCGCGCCGGTATTTCCTCGGTGGACAGCGGTCAGACCGAGGCCGCGAAGTCCCTCGGCATGACCTACGGCCTGGTGATGCGGCGCATCGTCCTGCCCCAAGCCACGCGGTTCGTCATTCCCCCGCTCGGGAATGAGTTCAATGCAATGCTCAAGAATACGACACTGGTCAGCGTCATCGGCGTGCCGGAGCTGTTGCTGACCACCGAGACACTGACATCGGCGACGTTCCGGGTGTTCGAGCTCTACTCCGTGGTCGCACTCTACTACCTGACCCTGACGACCCTGTGGGGCGTGGTGCAAGGCCGCATCGAAGCGCGATTTGGGGAGCCGACGGCGCAGACCCCGACAGAAGCGAGCTTCGGCGAGCGCCTTTTCGGCCGCACCCTCGCCAGGATGGCGCGGGGGAAGCTATGAGCGGTGCGACAGCCAAAATCCTGGATTCGATCGGCGGGCTGCCGGAACCGTCGAACGACGAAGTCGTGCGGGCGGTCGACGTGCGTAAATCGTTCGGCGACCTTCACGTCTTGAAGGGCGTGTCGCTGGCCGTCCGGCGCGGCGAGGTGGTCGTCATCATCGGCCCCTCCGGCTCCGGCAAGACGACGTTCGTGCGTTGCCTCAACCACCTCGAAAAAATCCAGAGCGGGCGCATCCTGGTGAACGGCCACCTGATCGGCTATCGCGAGGTCGGGGGGCGGCTCATCGAGGACCGGGGGCGCAACATCGCGCGTCAGCGGCGAGAGATCGGCATGGTGTTCCAGCGCTTCAACCTGTTCCACCATAAGACCGCCCTCGGCAACATCGTCGAGGCGCCGATCCACGTGCTCCGCATTCCCGAGGCTACCGCAATCAAAACGGGCCGCGAGCTTCTCGCGCGGGTCGGGCTGGCTGACAAGGCGGACGCCTATCCATCGCAGCTTTCGGGCGGTCAACAGCAACGCGTGGCGATCGCCCGCGCCCTCGCCATGAAGCCGCGCCTTATGCTGTTCGACGAGCCCACCTCCGCACTCGACCCCGAGATGATCGGCGAGGTGCTCGACGTCATGCGGGAGCTCGCACGCGAGGGCATGACCATGATCGTGGTATCGCACGAGATGGGATTTGCGCGCGAAGTCGCCGACCGTGTGGTCATGATGGACGATGGGCAGATCATCGAAGAGGGTCCGCCCGAACAATTCTTCGCAAAGCCCTCGCACAAGCGCACACAGGCCTTTCTTTCCAAGATCCTGTAGCGCCTCGCCAGGGGATCGGATTGACTTGCCGAATGTATAATGGCATACCAAATGGCATTCCATAACTTCGAGCGTTGTGCATCCCGGTGATCGGGGCGCGGCCATCCGGCGTGCGCCTTTTTTCTGGAGGAAGTCCATGAGCGCCCGTTTGAATTCCGCCCAAGCACGCGACATCGCCCACTATTTCCATCCCTATACGAATTTGAGCGTGCATGAAAAGGAAGGGCCGCTCGTGATCACGCGCGGCGAGGGTGTGTACATCTACGACGATGCAGGCAACCGCTACATCGAGGGAATGAGCGGGCTCTTTTGCGCCTCGCTTGGCTTCAGCGAGGAGCGGCTCGTCGAAGCGGCGGCAAATCAGATGCGCAAGCTGCCTTTCTATCACGTGTTCGGGGGCAAATCGAATGAGCCGGGCATCGAGCTGGCCGAGCGCCTGATCGAGCTGTCGCCGGTACCCATGTCAAAAGTGTTCTTCGCCAACTCCGGTTCCGAAGCGAACGACACCGCGGTCAAGCTCGTGTGGTATTATCACAACGCGATCGGCAAGCCTCAAAAAAAGAAAATCATCTCGCGCATCAAGGCCTATCACGGCGTCACCGTTGCGTCGGCGAGCCTTACGGGCTTGCCCAACAACCATCGTGATTTCGATCTGCCGATCGCCGGAATCCTCCACACGGATTGTCCCGGTTACTACCGCTTCGGCAAACCGGGCGAGAGCGAGGAGGATTTCGCGACGCGCTGCGCTGAGTCGTTGGAAGCGCTCATCCTCAGCGAAGGACCCGAGACCGTCGGCGCCTTCATCGCCGAGCCGGTCATGGTATCCGGCGGGTGCATCCTTCCGCCTCGAACCTATTTCGAGAAGGTTCAGGCGATCTTGCGCAAGTACGAAATCCTCCTGATCGCCGATGAGGTCATCTGCGGCTTCGCCCGCACGGGCAATATGTTCGGCACCGAGACCTATCGGCTCAAGCCGGACATGATGACGATGGCGAAGCAGCTCTCCGCGGCATACCTGCCGATTTCAGCGATCATGGTCAACGAGCGGATCTACCGGGCCGCGGTGCAAGAGAGCGAGAAGATCGGCACTTTCGGTCACGGCTTCACCTATGGCGGCCATCCCGTCCCTGCGGCGGTTGCGCTCGAGACTCTGAAAATCTACGCGGAGCGCGATATCCTTGGCCATGTCCGGCGCGTGACCCCGCAATTCCAGGAGGGCATCCGCCGCCTGGGCAAGCACCCGTTGGTGGGCGAAGCGCGCGGCGTGGGGTTGGTCGCGGGACTGGAACTTGTCCGCGACAAGGCGAGCCGGGAGAACTTTGCACCGGCTGACGGTGTCGCGGCCTATGCGGGAAAGTGCGCGCAGGCGCACGGCGTGATTACGCGCGGATTGGGCGACGTCCTCAATCTTTGCCCGCCGCTTGTGATCAAGGAGAGCGAAATCGACGACCTGCTGACGCGAACCGCACGTGCCCTAGACGACACGCTGGCGTGGGTCAAGGAGAAGCGCCTGATCGCCGCCTGACGCCCGAGGCGCGTCCAACGGCATCCTAAGGCGATTGTTCAGCTTCCGGCGCCAAGCACCTGCCAAAGCTCGCCATTCATGGTGCTCATGAGCGCGTCATGGCTGGCTTCGAGGCAGCGCCGCAAGGTCAAGCCCTGAACGTAGGTCGCCCCGCGCCGGCAGCTTTCGAACACGAGTGCGGCTTGCGCCTTGCCGGCGTCGGCATCATCGATGCGGGGCACGCCGCCGACGACACGGCCCCAAAGGCCGTCGCGCGAGGCAATATCGATGGTGCGGGCATCCCCCGCCGGCGGCAGCGAATTGATCAATCGATTGAGCACCGCCGCCGTCACCACTTGCGCACGGTCGCTGTCGTCGAAAATCTCGGCCGCAAGCGCCCGAGCCGTATGGGCCGCCTCCGCAATTTCTTCGTGCGTGAGCGGTTGAGGATCGCCGGCGATCTCGACCGGCGCCAACGTCAATTCAGGCGCCACCGCGACCGCAAGCTCCTTGGCGCCAAGCTCGACAAGTGTCGATTCCGGCACGCTCACACGCACCGCACTATAGCCGCGAGCGCTTGCAAAGCGCATGGAGGACGACCCCGCTGCATGCTCGGCGGAGCCGTCGTCATGGATCGCGACAAGGCTCACACGTGTCGGATCGACCGCACGATATGCCGTTCCATCCTTCGGGCCACTGCGGCCTTGCTCGAGACAAAAGGCCGACAGCTCGGCGCTGCATTGGCCATTGGCGCACGTCATGGGAATGGGATCGGCGCTCGACATCACGCCGAGCACCTGGGGGGCCGCGTCGGCGTTGCCACCCGACACCGCCAACGCCAGGCCGGCTACGGCGATGATCGATCGGACATACATTGCACACCTCCTCAGGGGAAAACGCTTCCTGCCATCCGAGCGTGCTTCCGACTCTGCCCCGAGGCCGAACGGCTCAGACTTTCAGCGCGCCGACGGACTCCGCTCCCAGAGGGGCCGCTCGGCCCCAAATTTGAGTGAATCCTTCCACCAGGAGCGATTGCGGTCAATCTCTTCCTCGAATTGCGCGCGACGGCGGCGTTGCCACCGCAACGCAAGCGCGTTATGTCTCGGTCATGGCGAGCCTGCACGAGCCCGTACACGTGATCGGCGGCGGCCTTGCTGGCAGCGAGGCGGCTTGGCAGCTCGCATGCGCCGGCGTACCGGCGATTCTTCACGAGATGCGTCCCCTGCGCGCCACGGAAGCGCATGTCACGGATCGACTTGCGGAGCTTGTCTGCTCAAATTCGTTCCGCTCCGACGACGCCGCCTACAATGCGGTTGGACTCCTGCATGAGGAGATGCGCCGCTGCGGCTCGCTCATTCTCAAGGCTGCGGATCGGCACAAGGTGCCGGCGGGGGGAGCGCTTGCCGTGGACCGCGTCGCCTTCGCCCAAGCCGTCGAGACGGCCCTCGAGCAATCGCCCCTCGTCAGCATCGAGCGCGGCGAGGTCCCTGGCCTGCCGCCCCCGGCGTGGGGCGAAGTCATCGTTGCAACCGGTCCCCTCACCTCGCCTCCGCTGGCCGACGCGATACGCGAATTGACCGGCGAGCGGGAGCTCGCTTTTTTCGACGCGATCGCACCGATCGTCTACAAGGAATCGATCGATTTCGATGTGGCTTGGTACCAGTCGCGATACGACAAGGGCGAAGGCAGCGACTATATCAATTGCCCGCTCGACCGCGACGGATATTACGCGTTCGTCGATGCGCTGCTCGCCGGCGAGAAGGCCGAATTTCACGAGTGGGAGAAATCGACGCCCTATTTCGAAGGCTGCCTGCCGATCGAGGTGATGGCGGAACGCGGACGCGACACGCTCGCCTTCGGTCCGATGAAGCCCGTCGGACTGACCGATCCGCGCACCGGCCGGCGGCCCTTTGCGGTCGTGCAGCTTCGCCAGGACAACGCCCTCGGCACGCTCTATAACGTTGTCGGCTTCCAGACCAAGCTCAAACATGCCGAGCAGGTGCGCATCCTGCGGACGATCCCGGGACTCGAGAGAGCCGAGTTCGCGCGCCTCGGCGGGCTTCACCGCAACACCTTCCTCAACAGCCCGAAGCTCCTCGACCGCGAACTGCGGCTGAAGTCGGCACCTCGGCTGCGCTTTGCCGGTCAAATCACGGGCGTGGAGGGCTATGTCGAAAGTGCGGCGGTCGGCCTGCTCGCCGGTCGGTTCGCCGCCGCGACGCGGCGCGGAGTGCCCGCTTCGTTGCCGCCCAGGACGACGGCACTCGGGGCACTTCACAATCACATCACCGGGGGTGCGAACGCCGAGACGTTTCAGCCGATGAACGTGAATTTCGGCCTCTTCCCCGAAATCGCCACGCGCGAGCGCGGGCGGGAGCGCAAGCGCGCGCTTGCCGAACGCGCGCTCGTCGATCTCGAAAAGTGGCTCAGCACATCCCAAGCGGTGGCGGCCGAGTAACGCAACTTCAATATCTTCCGAGCGTCGACGCCAACAGTAATCTCAGCGGTCGCCACGGCCGTTTTCGCGTGAGGTCGAGGGTGAAGGGATTGTATGCCGCGCGCCGCAGCTCGGTCAGATAGCCGTCGGCAAGTATGCCCGGAAGAAGTGCCGGGAGCAGAGCGCGGGGCAAATCCCCTCGTTGCCGCCGAGCCTCCGCAAGATGTTCGCGCGCACGATTGGCAACGGCGCCAACCACGACAGGCACGCCCGCTATACCTCCGCGCTCGAAGAGGTCGTTCGGCCTGATACCCGCGGCATCCACGAGGTCGCGCGGCAAGAATAGCCGTCGCTGTTGGGCGTGGAACGGCAGGGCGCGCAAAAGCCCGACGAGCGCCCACGCGATCCCAAGAGGGCGGGACACGGCGTCGGCCTGGGACCCTTTTGCACCGAGTGCTTCGAGGGCAAGGGCGACAAGCGTCGAGGAGGTTCCTTCCGCATAGATTTCGAGAGCCTCGAGGGTTGCGGGCGCTGCTTCGTCGAGGTCGAATTCCCGCGCGTCGATAAGCCGCTCGAAATGGCTGCGGCTGAGTTTCGTCCGCCCGATCGCTTCGGCCAGCGGTCGAATCACGGCGTGCGCCCTCATCTTCCCTTCATAGATCTCCGCGATGGCCTCGCGCCACCATTGAAGGCGAATTCGGCCGATCAGGATTTCGCTCACGACTTCGCGGGTCTTTGCGACCTCGAGATTGAAGGCATAAAGAGCCCAAAGCGCCTCGCGCCGCTCGGCGGGTGCAAAGAGCGCCGTCATGAAGCGATCCGGATCGTGCCGCCGCACTTCCGCAGCGCAGTATGAGAGTTGGCGTTCAACCATGGACACGATTTTGCGCTTCACAAGGCATGGCTCAAATCTTACCTTTCACGTCGTGCGACTCGTCGACCGTCTCGGTTGACCCTACGGGGAAGGCAACGCGAGATATGCGCGCCAAACGCGAGTTCCTTCGATACAAGCCACGGCGTCCTGTGGTAAGTACAAACGAACAAAACTGAGGGGAGTGGAAAGAAATGGCCGCCTTTTTCTCATCGCTGCAGAAAACCGTCATCGCCGGCTTCGTCCTGGCCTTGATCGTGTTCCTCTACTATGCAACGGTTGTCGGCTTCAACGGCAGCGCCTTCTGGCCCTTCCTCTTCCGCTGGCTCCATATCATCAGCGGCGTCATGTGGATCGGCCTGCTTTGGTACTTCAACTTCGTCCAGACCCCCGGCATGCCGAAGATCCCGGCCGACCAGAAGCCGGCGATCACCAAGGTGATCGCACCCTCGGCCCTGTTCTGGTTCCGCTGGGGTGCGATGTCGACGATCGCGACGGGATGGATACTCGCGATCATCAACGGCTATTTCTGGCAGGCTTATACGCTCGACCTCTTCAGCAGCAACGGCTGGTCGACGCGTGTGATCGGCGTCGGCATGTGGCTGGGCACGATCATGTGGTTCAACGTCTGGTTCATCATCTGGCCCAATCAGCAGAAGATACTGGGGCTGGTCGCGGCCGACGATGCGGCGAAGGCCCAGGCCGGAAAGGCTGCCGGCATGGCGTCGCGCATCAATACGATGCTCTCGATTCCGATGCTGTTCTGCATGGCGGCTGCATCGCATCTTGCTTGAGTGCCGCACGCGCGGCGACGGCGAAAACGGGGCCCTTGCGGCCCCGTTTCTTTTGGGATCGAAGCACGATCGTGTGTTGTGTCCGGCAAATGACTCCGGACGTCTCCATTCGTGTGGATGCCCGGGTCAAGCCCGGGCATGACGAAGGGAGAGGTCCTGACGGAGGGAGAGGCTCAAAGCCGTTCGATTTAGATTTTGGTGCACCGGGCTCTGCGCAAAAGACCCCACAATCGTCATGCCCGGGCTTGACCCGGGCATCCACGTGCTGACTTTAAAGAGAACGAACCATCAGACCTAGCGCACTACCGAAGTGCAATCAAGGCGGCGGCGACGTGCCTTTCCTCCGAGAGAAGGACATTATAGGTGCGGCACGCAGCCCCCGTGTCCATCAGCTCGACGCTAACACCGAGGTTCTTGAGCGAATACTTGAGCGGCGATTTGATCGGGGCCGGCTGACGCCCGCAGCCGATGAGCAGGATTTCGACCTTGGGCTCGGCACTCGTCACCGGATCGAGGCTTTCGAGCGTTACCTCGGCGACCGTCGCGACCGGCCAAGGCAGTGTGCGCAGCGCGAGCACGATGATCGAGCCTTTGTGAAGCACGCCGCCGACGTGGAATTGGCCCTCGCCATAGCCCTCGATGAGCTGACGACCGGCGGGAATTTGCGGCGTTAGATCCGTCACCGACGCACCATGGAACGCCGTGCGTCCTCACGTGCAAGCGAGCGGCCTTGCGCCGGCGGCTGGCACAGCCGCCTCTTTGCGCCACGCAAAAAGCGCGCCGCCTCGCGCGCGGGAGGGACGGCGGCTATTTTCGATCGACGACCGACTTGGACGCGTCCTTCTTCTCGTCGCCAGTGCCCTTCTCGTCGCCAGCGGCCTTCTCGGCGGGTTCGGACCGAGTCAGCACCGATTGGATTGTGCTGCGCACGACCCGGACCTTGATGCCGTCGGCGATCTCGATGACGACTTCCTCGCCCTCGGGCGGCTTGGACACCGTGCCGATGATGCCCCCGCCGGTTACGACCTTGTCGCCGCGCCGAAGTGCCGTCAGCATCGACTTGTGGTCCTTCATCTTCTTCTGCTGGGGGCGGATCAGGAGGAAATAGAAGACCACGAAAATGAGCACCAGGGGCGCGATCGACATGATGTCGAACCCGCCCGTAGCACCACCCGCCGCCTGCGCGTAAGCCGTTGTCGTGAACATGCTCGCAACTCTCCTTGCTGGGCTTCCGGCCGGACGCTCCCGGGGCGCCGCACGATG
>DASPOR010000094.1 GCA_035625915.1 Alphaproteobacteria bacterium
GGCGAGGCGGGCAAGCACGTCCGCCACGTTGGTCCGGTCGATCCCGAGTTCCGCCGCGAGCGTTACCTGATCGATCCCCGGATGCGTCGAGAGAACGGTAAGCAGACCGTATTGAATGGGTGTTATGCGAAAAGTCCGGCACTCATCGAGGAACAGTGCTTGGTGGATCTGATGGAGACGCCGGATGAGATAGCCGGGCCGCGACCATAGCGGCAGGCGTGCCCCATTCTTCTGTGTTGGACTTGGCCTTCCCCGCGTGGTCCCACGGCGATGCTTTGCCAATAGCGGCTTCCCCATCTTGTCAACGCCCCGAGCGAAGTGCTGTACCGGACGGCGTGCGCATGAATGACCAGACCCGTGAGCGCCCAATTCGGCGGCGCTATTTGGCGTTGACCGCCCATGGCAACCGCCGATATGGTCAGTATACTGCGTTTATTTTCAGGCTGCGGAAGAATTTGCGCAAAATTCGCCGCGCGCTCCCGGGCGATCGCGGAGACGCCGAGGTTCGGGGGAGGCGATCCTGTCTGAAGGTTACGGCAAATCGGGAAAGGGCATCGGGGCGCGGCTTCTGCGCAAGGAGGACGCGCGGCATTTGCACGGACGCGGAAATTTCGTCGGCGACATTGCGATGCCCGGGTTGATGGAAGTCGCTTTCGTCCGCAGCCCGGTCGCGCACGCGCGAATCAAATCCGTGGAGATCCCGCCCGCCGGCATGGGCAGCGCCTACCGCGCCCAAGATATGGTCGGAGTCAAGCCGATGCAGGCGAACAACGGCATCCCCGGCTTTAAGCCTTCCGATTTTCCGGCACTCGCTACCGAAAAAATCCGCATGGTGGGCGAGCCGGTCGCCATGTGTGTGGGTGCGACGCGCGCCGAGGCCGAGGATCTTTGCCAAACGGTGTCGCTCGATATCGAGGAGCTTCCCCCCGTCGTCGACGCCCTTGAAGCACGCAAGCCCGGCTCTGCGCTCGTGCACGAGGCGTGGGGCGACAACCTCTTTCTCACGACCTCGGCCGACATCCGCTTCGCCGAACGCTCCAAGCAAGCCGACATCGTGGTAAAACGCGAATACAAGCTCGCGCGCCAATGCATGTCCCCGCTCGAAGGCAAGGGTGCGCTCGCCTACTGGGACGATCGCGCCGACCAACTCGTCGTCTATGCCTCGACCCAGGTGCCGCATCTTATCCGCACAGGGCTTGCCCTCTGTCTCGGACTCGAGCAGGGCCGAGTTCGCGTGATCGCACCCGACGTCGGCGGCGGCTTCGGATACAAGTGCGTCCTCCAACCCGAGGAGATTTGCGTTGCGTGGCTCGCACTCACGCGTCGCCATCCCGTGCGCTGGACCGAGGACCGGCGCGAACATCTCGTCGCCGGCGCCAATTCACGCGAGCACCATTATCTTGTGACGGCCTACGCGGATAAGCGCGGACGCCTCCTCGCCCTTGACGCGGAAGTGACCGTCGACGTCGGCGCCTACTCGGTCTGGCCGTTCTCGGCCGGGCTCGAAGCCGCCCAGGCCGGCGGCAATCTTCCCGGCCCCTATGCCTTTGACGGCTATCGGTGCAAGACCTACTCCGTCGCGACCAACAAGCCATCCTTTACACCCTATCGCGGCGTAGCGCGGCCTGGCGTGTGCTTCGCAATCGAGCTCACCATGGACGCGATTGCGCGCGCCGTCGGCCGCGAACCGGCCGAGGTGCGGCTCGAGAACCTCGTTCCAGCCGAAGCGATGCCCTACGATAACGTGACGAAAAAACACTATGACAGCGGCGATTTCCCGAAGAGTCTGCGCCTCGCGATCGACAAGATCGGGCTTGGCGCAATCCGGTCGCGCCAGAAAAAAGGCGAGCCGGACGGCAGGCTGGTCGGCGTCGGCTTTGCGACCTATACCGAGCAGACCGCTCACGGCACGAAGGTCTTTGCCGCGTGGGGTATTCCGATTGTGCCCGGCTTCGAGCAGGCGACGGTCCGCCTGACCCCCGATGGCGGGCTCGAGGTTCGCGTCGGGGTGCAATCCCACGGCCAGGGCATGGAAACGACACTTGCCCAGATTACGCACGAAATCCTTGGCGTCGATCCCGCGAACGTCAAGGTCGTTCACGGCGATACGGCTCTAACGCCGTACTCGACGGGCACCTACGCTTCGCGCAGCATCGTGATGGCGGGCGGGGCGGTGTCGCGCTCCTGCCAGACGCTTGCCACACGGTTGAAACGCATCGGCGCCCATCTCCTCCAGTGTGCGAGCGACGAGGTGCGTCTCGAGGGTGCGGAGGTGCGAGGGCCTGGCGGCCATGTGTCGATCCGCGAGATTGCACACGTATGGTATCTGCGGCCCGAGAATCTGCCCGATGACGTCGATGTGGGCGGCCTCGAAGCGACCGTGGGCTACAAGCCCAAAGTCGACAGTGGCGCCTTCAGCTATGCAACCCACGCCGCAGTCGTGGCCGTGGACCCCGAAATCGGCGCTGTCGAAATCCTTGATTACGTGATCGTCGAGGATTGCGGCACGCTCGTGAATCCCATGGTCGTCGAGGGCCAAACCTACGGCGGTGCTGCGCAAGGCATCGGCACGGCACTTTACGAAGAGATGACCTACGACAGTTCGGGCCAACCGCTCGCGTCGACACTGGCGGACTATCTCCTCCCCGGTGCGGCCGAGGTGCCGCGCCTGCGGATGTTCCATATGGAAACGCCTTCGCCTTACACGGAACACGGCATAAAGGGGGTCGGCGAAGGCGGTGCGATCGCACCTTCCGGCGCCATCGTCAATGCGATCAACGACGCGCTTTTGCCGCTCGGCGCAGAGCTTGCCGAAATTCCGGCCACACCGCGCCGAATCCTCGCGGCGATCCTTAAGGCCGAGGCCGCCAAGTCGCTGAGTGCCGCCGAATGAAACCGGCATCCTTTGAGTACGTGGCGCCCCCGTCGATCGAAGCGGCGCTCGGCGCACTCGCGGCCGGTGGGGGTGAGGCGCGTGTTCTCGCGGGCGGGCAAACGCTCGGCCCGCTCCTCAACATGCGGCTCGCCGCACCGCGCTGTCTCGTCGACATCGGTCGCATCGCCGCGCTCAAGCGCCTCGAGACGAATGCGGATACGCTTTTTATCGGCGCCGGAAACACTCACGCGGCGATCGAGGATGGCGTCGACCCCTCGACAACCGGGCGGCTCCTTTCTTACGTCGCATCGAAGATCGCCTACCGCGCCATCCGCACTCGCGGAACGATCGGCGGAAGCCTCGCGCACGCCGACCCTGCCGCCGATTGGATCGCGACGATACTGCTCCTCGACGCCGTTCTGACAATAGCAGGTCCGTCCGGCAGCCGACGGGTCACCGCACCCGATTTCATGACCGGGGTGTTTTCGACTGCAATCGGCCCATCGGATATCTTGAGTGCGATCGAACTTCCGCGGCTTTCGACCCGAGCCCGTTGGGGCTATTACAAGGTTTGCCGCAAGATCGGCGAATTTCCCGAAGCGATCGGCGCCGCTGTTTTCGATCCGGAACGCGGGATGAACCGCGTCGTCGCCGGAGCCCTCGATGGCCCGCCGGTTTTCCTTGCGACAATCGCCGAGGCGGTCGCACGCGAGGGCGGAGCCGCAGCCAGCATGGCAGCCGTGAGCGAGGCAATACAAGCGGCTGCACCCGGAATCGATCCCATCGATCTTCGGGTCCATGTCGCGTCGGTGCGCCGCGCCGTTTTTCAGGCGATCGGGCCGTGACGCGGGTCGCCCTTCGCGTCAATGGCGTGGGCG
Organism: Alphaproteobacteria bacterium; assembly: GCA_035625915.1. NCBI lineage: Bacteria > Pseudomonadati > Pseudomonadota > Alphaproteobacteria > Alphaproteobacteria bacterium. Next base: position 3,754 of record DASPOR010000094.1, read on the forward strand.
TTGAAGCGGATGTCGAGCCGCGCACGAGCCTTGCGGACTTCCTGCGACGAGAGCGGGGGCTGACGGGGACCCATCTCGGGTGCGAGCACGGCGTGTGCGGCGCTTGCACGATCACGATCGACGGCGCGCCGGCGCGATCCTGCATCGCGTTCGCGGTGGCGCTCGACGGCAGAGACGTGCGCACGGTCGAAGGATTCGACGACGACCCCGTGATGGCGAAGCTGCGCGACGCATTTCACCGCGAGCATGCGCTTCAGTGCGGATTTTGCACATCGGGTATGCTGATCACGGCGCGGGATATCGTGATGCGCTTCGGCGAGGCGGACGAGGCCCAAATCCGCGCGGAACTCGCGGGCAATCTCTGCCGCTGCACAGGCTATATGGGGATCGTGAACGCGATCCAGCGCGTCATGCGCGAAATGCCTGCCGCGGCACGTCTGGCCAAAGAGGCGGCATCCTCTCGCGTCAAAACGAATCAGGAAGAACCGTAGGATCGCCTTTCGTAGCATCGCCCTTCGAGTCCCGATGCGACTGCTATTCATGCGCTCGCCGAGGCAAGCGACGGCAAAGTCGCACCTTACATTCCGGCTGGCTTTCCGCAATACTCCCGGCGCTCCCGTCGCAAGTTCCATCGCGGCGAGGCTAGCATCGATGAGCTCGAATGGCGGATTTCACGAAAAAGTACGATGTCCTTGTGGTCGGCGGCGGCAATGCGGCGCTTTGCTCGGCGATCAGCGCGCAGCAATCGGGCGCGTCCGTCCTCGTCCTCGAGGCGGCACCCAAGTTCTATCGCGGCGGCAACACGCGCCACACGCGCAACATGCGTTGCGCCCATGACAGCGCCACGGAGACCCTGACGGGACCTTATAGCGAGGAGGAATTCTGGGACGATCTCCTGCGCGTGACCGGTGGTCACACCGACGAAATCCTCGCTCGCGACATGATCCGCCAATCCAAGGCGATCCTGCCCTGGCTCGCCGAGCAAGGGGTGCGGTTCCAACCGCCCCTCGGCGGCACGCTCAGCCTCGGCCGGACCAATTCGTTCTTTCTCGGCGGCGGCAGGGCGATGCTGAACGCGCTTTACCGGAGCGCCGAGCGGCTCGGTGTCGAGGTCGCCTATGACGCCGAGGTGGTCGAACTCGATATCGACGGCAACACCTTCGTCTCGGCGACCGTTGCGCGCGGCGGAGAGCGATTGGTCGTGCATGCCGCTAATCTGGTCGCCGCGGCCGGCGGATTCGAAGCGAACATCGAATGGCTCAAAACCTACTGGGGTGAGGCTGCCGGGAATTTCATCATTCGCGGCACGCCATATAATCGCGGCTCGCTCCTCAAGGTTCTCCTCGACAAGGGTGTCGAGCCGGTGGGCGATCCGACCCAGTGCCATGCCGTCGCGATCGATGCGCGCGCACCCCGGTTCGATGGCGGCATCATCACGCGGCTCGACTGTGTCGTCTTCGGCATCGTCGTCAATAAGCGTGCCGAGCGCTTCTACGACGAGGGCGAGGATTTGTGGCCGAAACGTTACGCCATTTGGGGCCGGTTGGTTGCGGCGCAGCCGGAGCAGGTCGCCTACATTGTTTTCGATGCGCCATCGCTCACATTGTTCATGCCTTCGCTCTACCCTCCCTTCGAAGCGGGAAGTGTACGCGAGCTTGCGGGAAAGCTCGGCCTCGACGCCGACCGCCTCGCCGCGACGGTCGATCGATTCAACCGTGCGGTGCGGCCGGGAACCTTCGATCACACCGTGCTCGACGATTGCCGAACCGAAGGCCTGACGCCGCCTAAGAGCCATTGGGCACGGCCGATTTGCACGGCACCCTTCTATGCTTACCCGGTTCGTCCCGGGATCACATTCACCTATCTCGGCACGCGCGTGGACAGGGAAAGTCGCATGCTCATGAAAGGAGGCGCAGCTTCGGCCAATATGTTCGCGGCCGGCGAGATCATGGCGGGCAACGTGCTCGGCCGCGGCTATGCCGCCGGGATCGGCATGACCATCGGCAGCGTGTTCGGCCGCATCGCAGGACGGGAGGCCGCCGCCAATGCCCGCAACTAAAGCGCTCGCCGAGGCGGAGCGCCTCATGACCATCTGCAATTCGTGCCGCTATTGCGAGGGGCTGTGCGCGGTTTTTCCTGCGATGGAGATGCGGCGCGCGTTTTCGGACGGTGATCTTCATTACCTCGCCAACCTGTGTCACGACTGCGGCGCTTGCTATTACGACTGCCAGTTCTCTCCGCCCCACGAATTCGACGTCAATGTGCCAAAGACCTTCGCGCAAGTGCGCGCCGAATCCTATCGCGCCTATGCGTGGCCGCGCGCATTCGCCGGCATGTTCGCGCGAAACGGCCTTGCCGTCGGAATTGTCGCGGCATTATCGGTCGCGGTCTTCGTTCTCGGCATCCTCACCTTCAACGATCCCTCGGCCTTGACGCGCGCAGCGGATGTTTCCCGCACTTTCTATTCGTTGATGCCCCACGCGGCGATGGCGACGCTGTTCGGCGCTGCATTTCTTTACGCGCTCACAGCACTCGCCATGGGGGTCCGGGCATTCTGGCGCGACATCGGCGAACCGGTCGAGACATTGGGGGAACCGCGCGCGCTCTGGCAGGCGGCCCTCGATGCCGGGCAGTTGCGGTATCTCGACGGCGGCGGGGCTGGCTGCATGAATAGCGACGAGCGTCCCGCCGAACGGCGGAGGATTTTTCATCATTTGACCTTCTATGGCTTCGCACTTTGCTTCGCCGCGACCTGCGTCGCCACGCTTTACCATTTCGTCCTTGGCCGGGAAGCGCCTTATCCTTGGTACGATTTGCCGGTGCTGCTTGGCGCTGCTGGCGGGGTTGGCTTGCTTATCGGCCCCGTCGGCCTGCTGGCGGCCAAGTGGCAACGCGACGCGGCGATGCGGGACCGGAGGGGGACCGGCATGGATTTGGCATTTCTTGCGATGCTTTTCGCGACAAGCCTAAGCGGCATGGCGCTTCTATTCTTCCGAGGAGGCGCGGCGATGGGCTTCCTCCTGGCCTTCCATCTCGG
>DASPOR010000095.1 GCA_035625915.1 Alphaproteobacteria bacterium
TTCGGACTTCTCCGTTCGTGTGGATGCCCGGGTCAAGTGTTCAGCCCGGGCATGACGGGAGTGGGTGACTGTCACCTTCAACGACAACGCGGGCTTCAGCCAGATCGCCGACTACTCCATCTCGCCCTATGGCCGCTACCAGCTCGGCGATTGGTACGCGAGTGCGCTCGGCACCTTCGGGGTCGATACCTTCGACATCAAGCGCAATGTCACCTTCCCCGGCTTCGCCGAAACCGCCAAGAGCAGTCCGAACGGTCAGGTTATTGGCGTTGCCGGCGAGACCGGCTACGCCCTCCACCCGGACCTCGCGAAACCCCTCACCCTCACCCCGCTTGCCGGCTTCGCCTACACCCACCTCCACACCGACGGCTCGGTCGAAAGCGGGGCGGGGGCCGCCGATCTCGACTTCAACGGCACGAACACCGACAGCCTCACCTCCTCCTTCGGTGCGCGCGCCGCGCTCCGGCTCGAGACGGAACGGGAGGGTGTCTTCGTGCCCGAGGCGCACGGCATCTGGCAGCACGAATATCTCGACGACCGCGCCAAGGTGGGCGTTGCCTTCGCCGACACGCCGGGCGGCCGGTTCACCGTCGTAAGCTCCCGCTTCGGAGCCGACACGGGCCTCTTGGGCGTGGGCGTCACCAACGAGTGGAGCCGGGACGTGAGCCTCTTCGTCAATTACGACGCCCAGCTCCAGAGCAATTTCACAAGCCACACCATTTCGGCGGGGTTGCGGGTGAAGTTCTAGGCAAGCCCGTCATCGTGGATGCCCGAACACGTGGATGGCCGGGTCAAGCCCGGCCATGACGAATGGAGGCGAACCGACCGCCACCCACTCCCGTCATGCCCGGGCTTGACCCGGGCATCCATGTCCTTGGCGGTGCCATTCGCAAGGCGTGGAAGCGCGGGTCAAGCCCGCGCATGACGAGAATAGAGAAGCGCGTCAAATCCCGCGCGACCACGGGGCCTCACCCTTCGATACGGCGCTGCGCACCTCCTCATGGTGAGGACATTAGAGATAAAATAATCCTCATGGTGAGGAGGCTGCCGGCGCGCTTCGCGCGCCTTCTTCTGCGTCACGCAAAAAAAGGCAGCCGTCTCGAACCATGAGGGCGCGCGCCTCACCCTTCGATACGGCGCTGCGCACCTCCTCAGGGTGAGGACATTTAGTGAAACCTCACGCCGAAGTGGGCGCCGAGCCGATGGACGGGCGAAGGGCGCGCAGGCGCCAGCTATTGCCGGAGGCACGGTGGTTGACGAACACCTCGTCGAGGGATTGCCACGGCCCCTCGTCGAGGGCGGTCCAAAGCGCGTTCATTTTGTCGTCTCGACTCCCGCCTTCGAGGACGGCACGGGTGATCGAGAGGATCAGCACGCCATCCGGGGCGAGGAACGTGGCATAGCGATGCAGTTCCTCGAGGGGATCTTCGATGAAATAGGCGACCTCATTGAAAAGGATCGAATTGAACAAAACGCCTGCCGGTGGCGTGAAGGTTTCCGCCGAGGCGTGAACGAAGGTTGTAACGGAAGGGTCCGCCCTTGCCGCTTCGATGGCGGCTGCCGAAAAATCGACGCCCATGTAGGACGTAACGCGCGTGCGGTCGAGCAAGTGGAAAAGCTGCCCCGCACCGCAGCCGATGTCGAGTACCGCCCCCGGGCCGAAGAGATGGACGTAGAGGGCCGCGACCGCAAGGCGCGCTTGCTCGCGAGGCTCGGTCAGATACGTCCATCGCCCGGCCCGATAATCCCGATCCCAATCGGCGGGGTCGCGCGTGACCTTCGCCCGTGTCGTCTTGTCATTCCTTCCGGATTTGACGGCCATCCCCAAGCCCCGCGAATGCTTCGATCAGGCGGCGACCTCACGCTTGCCGCGATTGATCAGATAGAGGTTGCGGAAATAGACGACAAAGCCGCATGCCTGGCCGAGTGTGAACGGCCAGCTTTGGATATGGATCGCATAGACAAGGCTGACCGCCGCCCCCGCGATGCTGAAATACCAGAACGGCATGGGAATGACGCTCTGACGCTTGCGCTCGCTCGCAATCCATTGCACGACGAAGCGCGTGAAGAACATGCCCTGACCAACGAAACCCACAGCCATCCAAATCTTATCCGCCAACATTCCTCACTCCTCGCAATCGATGGTCGCCGTGGCCGGACGCCGCATCAGCCAATAGACGCCGAGCAGGTCGACGATTCCGGTCAGCAGCCGATTCCGCAATCCGTATTTCGATTGACCGGAGAGCCGCGCGCGGTCCGCCACGTCGATGAAATCCACCTCGCCGCCGTCGCGCTGAATGAGGGCGGGCAGGAAGCGATGACTGTGATCGAAGCGCGGCAGGCGCAGGAACGAATCGCGCCGGCAAAGCTTGAGCCCGCATCCGGTGTCGGGCGTGCGATCGCTGAGCACGCCGCTGCGGATCTTATTCGCAACGATCGAGGACCAGCGCTTGAGCCGGGTATCCCGCCGCCGCCAGCGCACGCCCGCGACCATGCGCAGTGCTGGCCGCGCGGATTGGGCCGCCATTCGCTCGATGAGGCGCGGAATGTCGGCAGGATCGTTCTGGCCGTCGCCGTCGAACATCACAAGCCAATCCCCCGCCGCCGCGTCGACCGCGGACCAAAGTGCGACACTCTTGCCGCGGTTCTCGCGATGGCGCACCACGCGAAGATTGTCATGGCGCGCTTGCGCGGCGCGCAGGCGCTCGGGCGTGCGGTCGGTGCTCGCGTCGTCGCAATAGACGACTTCGAACGACTCTCCAAGGCGCTCCATCACGGGATAGAGTTCCGCGACCACGGGATCGATGTTGTCTTCTTCGTTATAGACCGTGATAGCGACGGAATATTTCGGCTTTATCGGTTCGGCGTTCGCCCGCATATCGGCACTGCTCATGCGCACTCCATGGCCGGGAAAGAGGCGCCCCGGCCGACTGAAAGCGGCCTCCTTCTAACCTTTTTGGGGACCGATCTCAACCGAGCCGGCGGGCGATTCGATGGTACGCCAGCAAACGATAGCGGGCTATTTGGCGCTTTCTCTGAGGCGCGCCACGATCGCGGCGCGCTCGCGCGGCGAGAGGCCGGACCACGCCGCGATCTCCGCGATCGTGCGACGGCAGCCGAGGCAACGGCCGGTCGCGGGATCGAGGCGGCAGACGCCGATGCACGGCGAGAGGGTGTCGCCGACCGGCCCTGCGGCACCGGCCCGACTGTCATCCTCGGAGGCGTCGTCGGTCGTCATCGGCGCGCACTATGGCGGAATGACCGAATTCCCGCAACGTCGTGCTCAGACGTGAAGGTCGACCCCGGCAGCGCCGTTGTTGTGAATCGCGACGGCGTTCAGCACGTCGCGGTAAGCGGCAATGCCCGCCGGATGCGGGTCGATATAGACGCCCTCCGAGAGACCCTCCTGCGTGAATTGCTGGGCGAGGAAGGTGCTGGCTTGAAGTGGCGTCGGAGGGCCGCTATCTGCCGCGCTCGGAATCGCGGCATTGAATGTCGGCGGCGCCTTGCCGGCGAGATTGGCGGCGTCGCTGCCTGCGTCGTCGACGTCGAGAATTTGAAACGGGGGAACGTGGCTGGCGCCCGCATCGTAAGTCGCGGCAAACGCACTCGAGCGATCCAGACCCTCGGTCGCATTCGGCCGCGTCCGTTCCGGTGCCGCTTGCGGAAGCGGTGCGAGGAAAAGCGCTCTCGATGCCGGTTGCGTCGCCAATCCACAATCCTCTCAAAGACTATATTACAAAAACTTTAGACAAATACAAGTGAAGAAAATAAGTTAACAGAAAAAATCACGTCATAGTTAATTTTTATTAACAACGACAAAGTATATTTCCGAAATTTCCGGGCCTTTACAGTGATTTTCCTGTTTGCTGAAGGAAATCGCCATGCCGACAGTGGCTGCGGCGATATCGGCGCGCAGGATTGTGTCACGTCCATGAGCTATGCGCTGAAGCGGACTGGACAGGGCCGCCGATCCGCCTTAGAGAGGTGACGCATTCTGGCGGTCCGACAAATGAAGAGTGCACTCGTCATCATCGACCTGCAGCAGGGGTCGTTCACATCGGCGACGCCAAAGCACGACGCCGTCGGCCTTGTCAGACGGCTCAATGGCTTGGCCAGCACCGTTCGTTCGAAGAACGGGGCGGTTGTGTTCGTTCAGCACGACGGACCGCGGGGCGATCCGCATCACCCGGACGAGCCCGGGTGGCGTCTTCTTCCCGACCTCGATTTTCGCCCTGGCGACACGGTGATCCGGAAATCCTCGTGCGATGCCTTTCTGAACACAAGCCTCGAGGATTTTCTTCGCTCGAAGGGCATCGAGCGGCTCATTCTCGCGGGATGCGCCACGGACTACTGCGTGGACACCACGGTCCGCAGTGCGCTCGCGCGGAGCTATCCGACGATCGTTCCGGCGGACGGCCATACCACGTCGAACAGGCTCCATCTGACCGCCGAGAAAATCATCGAGCATCACAATGCGATCTGGGCGGATTTCATCGCCCCCGCGGGGCCAGCGACGGTTTGCCCGTGCGCTGCCGTGCCGCTTGCCTGAGCTCGAATGCTTGGCGAATGCGCACGGCGGGTATCGCGTCGTTCGTCATCGACCATTAACCATGCATGCTATGGATAGGTGTGCTTGCGTCAACCTCTCCGCACGGCAAAACGCGCCGTTGCGGGCTTTTTTAATCAATCCTTAAGAGCCCCGGCCCTATCGTCGATATCGGATATTCATCCGGTGTCCCCGACACCCCGGCGTCCAATTAGGACAGTGCCGCCCTTCAGGTAGGAGTCGAGCTCAATGCAGGACGCATTGCGCGCAACAGGCGAAGAAGACGGGGAACTGATCCGGCTCAAGGCGGCACTCGCGGCCTCGGGCGATATTCTCTACACATGGGATCTGGCAACCGACCGGCTTACCTGGATAGAAGGGGCTGCGGCGGCCCTCGGGATCGCCAGCCTCGAATCGGCCATGTCCGGCGAGGGCTTCGAACGCCGTCTCAACCCCGAGGACATTCCTGCCCGGCGCATGGCGCTTGCCAACCACATGGCGACGCGCGAGCGCTATGAATGCGAATTTCGCGTGCGTGCGGACGACGGTGAGTTCCATTGGGTGCACGATCGAGGGGCTGCGGATTTCGACCGCAACGGCGTTTCCTTGCGCATGCACGGCATCCTGCGCATCGTCACGGCACGGCGCGAGGCGCAGGCGCGTCTCGAACGCCTGGCAAGTCACGACGATCTGACCGGCCATTATAACCGCCAGCGATTGCGCGAGGCGCTGAACCAGGCGCTCGTCTACGCAGCACGCTACGACGTGAGTGGGGCCTATTTCGTCATCGGCATCGATCGGTTGGCCCTCCTCAACGAGGTCTACGATCCGGCGACCGTCAATCGCGTGATCGTCGAGGTCGGAAACCGGCTCGACTCCTGCTTACGCGCGAGCGATGCGATCGGCCGGACCGGCGACGACAGCTTTGGCGCCGTACTTCCCCAATGCGGCGAAGTGGAAGTCCCCGTCGCGGCCGAGAAGATTCTCGAATGTGTGCGGGCACACCCCGTCGAGACGGCTTCGGGGGCCATTCACGTGACCGTCTCGCTCGGCTGCGTCACGTTTCCCGCCGATGCCCGCACGGTGCACGATGCGATCGCCAAATGCGAGCTCGCACTTCACGCAGCACAACAAACCGGGGTCGACAACTTCGTCTGCTACCGCTCGACACCGGCGGAGCGGGACAATCACCGCCGACAACTCGGCATCCTCGACGAGGTTCAGTCGGCGCTCAAGGCAGGGCGGCTGGTTTTTGCCTATCAACCGATCGTGACGGCGTCGACCCACGCGGTCGCCTATTACGAGTGCCTCATGCGGCTCGAGCGCGAAAACGGCACTCTTGCCCCCGCGGCGGATTTCATTCCGGTCGTCGAACGCCTCGGCCTCATACGCTCGATCGACCGACGCGCCCTTGAACTCGTGATCGCCGATCTCGCCCTCCATCGCCACGTGAGCCTTGCCGTCAACGTCTCGAGCATCACGATCTTCGACCGCTCGTGGCTTCGCCTGCTCACCTCGCTTGTCAAGGGCAGACCCGACATCGCCGAACGGCTCCTTGTCGAAATCACGGAGACGGTGGCGATTCCCGATATCGAGGAGATGGCGCGTTTCGTTCGAGCGCTCCGCGACCTCGGCTGCAAGGTCGCCCTCGACGATTTCGGCGCCGGCTATACCTCGTTCCGGCACTTGAAGGCTCTCACGGTGGACATCGTGAAGATCGATGGCGCTTTCGTGCGCAAGCTCTCGGAGAATTTCGACAATCAGCTTTTCATCCGTACCCTGATCGGCCTCGCCGAGGGGTTCGGTCTGGGTGCTGTCGCGGAATGCGTCGAGACGGAAGCGGATGCGCGCCTGCTGGAGGCCGAGGGGGTCGCCTATCTACAGGGCTGGCACTTCGGCAAGCCGATTGTCGACCCGGACTGGCGGATTCAAAGATCGCGTGTCGAGATCGGCCACTCCGAATCGGACTATCGTCGGCTTCAGGCGTAACCCGTAGAGGCCCGGCCTCAGCCCTTGCCGCTCTTGCCGAGTTCCTCGAGCTGGCGCTGCAGCGCATCGATTTTGCCGCGCAGCTCCTCGAGCTTGGTCGCTTCGCCGTCCTCCGCTTCCTTCGTCTTCGCTTGATCGCTGGCTTCGCCCGAGAAGGGCGTGAACATCTTCATGGCGCGTTCCATCATCGACACGTTCTGGCGGCTCAGCTCCTCGAGCGAGCCGAAGGGGAAGAAACCGTCGAATGCGCCTTTCATGTAAGTGCGGAACTTCTCCTGGTTCTGGGCGAACGCCTTCATGCTCGATTCGAGATAGCGCGGCAGCATGCCGCCGAGGCTATCGCCGTAGAAGCCGATGAGCTGGCGCAGGAAACTGATCGGCAGGAGGGCCTGGCCTTTGGCCTCCTCCTCGACGATGATCTGCGTCAGAACGGAGCGCGTAATATCCTCGCCAGTCTTGGCGTCGTAGACGACGAAATCCTTGTTTTGTTTTACCATCAGACACAAGTCGTCCAGCGTTACGTAACTGCTGGTCGCCGTGTTGTAGAGGCGCCGGTTGGCGTATTTCTTGATTGTGATCGGTGTTTGAGCGCCGTCGTCCGTTCCAGCCATGTTCGCGCCACTTGCAGGAATTTGGAACTTGTCTCGCCGGGGCCAGTATAATTCTATTTATGCTGCAGCGCGCAAGATTCTTGATGTCCGCGTACAATGCGCAAAGCGCCTCAGCGAGGGTTGCGTCACTGGCCGCGGATGAGGTGGTTCGTTATACTCGAAACCGATGTCAGAGCCGTCCGAACTCGAGCGTCTGGTCCGTCGCTATCTCGATCTTTGGCAGGAACAGTGGGCGGCAATGGCTGCCGACCCGGAGCTGGCGGACGCGTTCGCACGCTGGTTCGCGGCCTGGAACCAGGCCGGTGGTGCGATGTTCGCCGGATTGATGCCCGGCATCAACCAGTTTTCGCCGCGGGATTTTCCCTCGACTGCGGATGGGGGTCATGGCGGATCGTCAGAGGAGCGACGCGAAAACCGGGGTCGATCGGACCGCTCGCCGACGCCTCGGGCCGCGTCCGCTGGAACTTCATCTGGGGACGGCAGCGTGGACGTGGCTGAGCTCGCGCGGCGCCTTGCCGCTCTTGATGAACGGCTCGCTGCCGTGGAGGCCGGAACTGCTGCCGGCGGCGACAGAGCTTCGAAGAAACCTCGACGCCGTCGCACCTGACGCCTTCGCTCGCGCGCTCGACCGTGAAATCAACCATCGCCTGGAGCGTTATCTGGCAGGCGTGGAACGCTACCGCCACCATCCCTACCACCGCGATCTGACGCCAGCGCCAACGATCTGGACCGATGGTGCTACCCGCCTTCTCGATTTTGGCGTCGGCGAGGCTGGGCGTGCTAAGGGCCGGCGAAAGGCTCTGCCGATTGCACTTTTCGTCCCCTCCCTGGTCAACCGTGCCTATATTCTCGATCTCGCGGAAGGCAACAGCTTTCTGCGCTGGGTCGCTGCTCACGGTATTCGCCCGCTCCTCGTCGATTGGGGAAGGCCCGGCGAGATCGAACGCGGCTTCGATCTCGGCGATTTCATCGCAGGCCGGCTCGAGCGCGCGCTCGACGTCGCCATAAGGCTTGCGCGCGGCCCGGTGGGAGTTGCTGGCTATTGTATGGGCGGCAATCTCGCCCTCGCCCTCGCGCACCGTCGGCCGCGCGATGTCGCAGCCCTCGCCCTCCTCGCGACGCCGTGGGATTTTCACGCCGACCGGCCCGAGCTTGCGCGCGCGATTGCCGCATTCTCGGTGCCGCTTCTCGCCCTCGCCGACCGCCTCGGCGAGCTTTCGACCGACATCCTCCAAGCGCTGTTTTACTTGCTCGATCCTTATCTGGCGCCGCGCAAATTCCTTCGCTTTGCGGAATTCGAGCCGGGCTCGGCGCGCGAGCTCGCGTTCGTCGCTCTCGAAGATTGGCTCAATGACGGTGTGCCACTGCCGGCCAAAGTCGCACGCGAATGCCTCGTCGGTTGGTATGGCGATAACACGCCCGGCAACGGCACTTGGCGCGTTGCGGGCGAGATCGTCGATCCGCGCGAGATTGCATGCCCGACGTTGATCCTGGTCCCCTCGCAGGATCGGATCGTGCCGCCAGCTTCGGCGGACGCCTTGGCGCGGCTTATTCCCGGCGCCGACCGGATGCAGCCGAATCTCGGCCATATCGGGATGATGGTGAGTGCTGGGGCCGAGGCGGGCGCTTGGCGGCCGATTGCCGATTGGCTCGTCCCAAGGCTCCGCCGCCCTTCCTTGCCTTCGCAGGTGCAACAGCCATATAAACACGAATAGATTAGGGGAGCAGTTCGCACCGACTGAGGAGGATCATTCCATGAACGACGTCGTTATTGCCGCCGCAGCGCGGACCGCGATTGGCGCCTTCAACGGCGCTTTGAGCAGCGTGTCGGCATCCTATCTTGGCACGATCGCAATCCGCGAAGCGCTTAAGCGCGCGAAGGTCGAAACGGGCGAGGTCGACGAAGTGATCATGGGTCAGATCCTTACCGCCGCCACCGGCCAGAACCCGGCTCGCCAAGCCGCCATCGCGGCCGGCATCCCGGTCGAAAAAACGGCTTACGCCGTCAATCAGCTCTGCGGCTCCGGGCTGCGCACGGTGGCACTCGGCTATCAGGCGATCAAAGTCGGCGATAGCGGGATCGTGGTTGCCGGTGGACAGGAAAGCATGAGCCAAGCGCCCCACTGCGCTCATTTGCGCAATGGCGTGCGGATGGGCAATTTTGAGTTCGTCGACACGATGATCAAGGACGGCCTTTGGGATGCCTTCAACGGCTACCACATGGGCAATACGGCCGAAAACGTCGCCCAGAAATGGCAGATCACCCGCGAGCAGCAGGACAACTTCGCGCTCGCCTCCCAGCAGAAGGCGGAAGCGGCACAGAAGTCCGGACGATTCAAGGACGAGATCGTCCCCGTGACGATCAAGGGTCGCAAGGGCGACACAGTGGTCGACGCCGACGAATATCCGAAGCACGGCACGACCCTCGACGCCCTTCAGAAGCTGCGTCCTGCTTTCGACAAGAACGGCTCGGTCACCGCCGGCAACGCCAGCGGAATTAACGACGGTGCTGCGGCTCTCGTCCTGATGACCGACAAGGAAGCCGCCAAACGGGGGATCAAGCCCCTCGCCAGGATCGTCTCCTGGGCCACCGCCGGCGTCGATCCGGCGATCATGGGTTCGGGCCCAATTCCCGCAAGCCGCATGGCCCTCAAACGCGCGGGCTGGTCGAAGGACGATCTCGACCTCATCGAAGCGAACGAGGCGTTCGCGGCCCAGGCTTGCGCCGTCAACAAGGACCTCGGTTGGGACACCAGCAAGGTCAACGTCAATGGCGGCGCCATTGCGCTTGGCCATCCGATTGGGGCTTCCGGTGGCCGCGTGTTGACCACGCTCCTCTTCGAGATGCAGAAGCGCAACGCCAAGCGCGGCCTCGCGACACTCTGCATCGGCGGGGGGATGGGCATCGCCATGTGCGTCGAGCGCGGCTGACGGCTCATCCCTCGGACAGGCGATCTCGAATTCCATGCTTCCGACGGGGCGGTCATCGCGACCGCCCCTTTCGATGCCGCATGCGTCAGCCAAGCGATGGGAGGCCCAATCGACCGCACGGCACATTTTTTCTGAACGAGGTGTCGTCATCCCGCGATGGGCCCGCCGCTTTCGGGCGGCTGCTTTTTGTGGTTTCATCGTCCAAGGGCAAACGATCGGATAGGGAGGGGTAAATGGCACGCGTTGCGGTTGTGACGGGCGGGACGCGCGGCATCGGCCGGGCGATCTCCGAGGGGCTTAAGAATGCCGGGTACAAGGTCGCCGCGAATTACGTGGGAGACGACGTCAAGGCCCAGAAGTTCAACAGCGAGACCGGCATTGCGGCATACAAATTCGACGTCGGCGACTACCCCTCCTGCGAGGCCGCCGTGAAGCGCATCGAGGAAGAGATCGGTCCGATCGATATTCTGGTCAACAACGCCGGAATCACACGGGACAGCGTGCTCCATCGTATGACCCCGGATCAATGGGCGGCGGTAATCTCCACCAACCTCACGTCGTGCTTCAATATGTGCCGGGTCGTGATCGAGGGTATGCGTGCGCGAAGCTTCGGACGCATCGTGAATATCGGGTCGGTGAACGGGCAGGCGGGCCAATACGGTCAGGTCAACTACGCGGCAGCGAAGTCGGGCATTCATGGCTTTACCAAAGCGCTCGCCCAGGAAGGGGCTGCCAAGGGAATCACGGTGAACGCCATCGCACCCGGCTATATCGATACCGAGATGGTCCGCGCCGTGCCGCCAAATGTGCTGGAAAAAATCGTGGCGCGCATTCCGATCGGCCGTCTCGGCCACGCCGAGGAAATCGCACGCGGCGTGTTGTTCCTTGTTTCGGACGACGCAGGTTTCATCACGGGATCGACGATTTCAATCAACGGCGGCCAGCACATGTATTGAGCGCAGGCGCGGCCACCGGCCCGCCGAACGCGCGACGGCGGGCCGCGCCATCGCCCAGTCGCTCGCGCGACTATGGTTTGGTCGCTGCCGCAAGTAGGCTCTCGTCGCTCGCGCGACTATGGTTTGGTCGCTGCCGCAAGTAGGCTCTCGTCGCTCGCGCGACTATGGTTTGGTCGCTGCCGCTCCGGGCTCAGGCGAGGGCTCGGTCGCTTGGAAGCGATCACAGAATTCGCGGAAGGCGCCGCTCGCAACGTCTGAAATCGCCCAATAGGTCATCGAACCGTCCGACCATTCGGCTATGTTTTCGCCGCGGTGCACGCTCGTGCGGATCGGGCGCGCGCTGCCCTCGCTCGGCCAGATGAAGAGCGTGAGGACATGTTTCTGATAATGATAGATCAGGGCAGCCACGGTGCGCCCGCCGATGTAATCGACGCGGCCGCCCACAAGCGCGAAGCCGTAGGCGGTGAGATCCTTGACCGGAACGCCGAAATCCAATCTGGCGTCGAGCCAGGGCTTGACGGTGTGCTGATCCGTGGAAACCACGTCGATGAGGCGGTTGTCGGACTGCATCGCACGGACATGGCTCGCAAAGACTTCGTCCGCGGTCGCAGCGGAACCGTTGGGCCCCGTGTAATAATAAGTGAGCGCCGAACTCAACCCGGCTACCAGGACGAGGGATGCCGCGATGCGGAGCCACTCGCGCGGCGCCTGGCGCCGCGAGGTGCGGCCCGGAAACGCAACGACAGCCTCCTGCGCCAACTCCTCACGGATTGCTTGGTGAAGGGCCAAGGGTGCTGCGTGATACTCGAGCCGCTCGCGCATGACTTTGCCGAGTGCACGCCGGCTCTCAAGCTCGGCCTGGCAACTCGGGCAGGTCGCGAGGTGCGCTTCGAGTTCGAGACTCCGCTCGACCCCGAGCTCGCCATCGGCGTATGCATCGATCAGCGCACGTGCCTCCAGGCAATTCATCGCGCCACTCCGGCTCCGGTCGTTCCGTCAAGCTCAGCGCGCCGGCTCAGGATCTTTTGCTGCAGGAGCGCGCGCGCGCGCGAAAGGCGCGACATGACGGTACCAATCGGGATTTTAGCGATTTCGCTGATCTCCTTGTAGCTCAACTCCTCGATCTCCCGCAGGATCAGGATTTCTCGATAATCGGTCGGAAGCTCCTGGAGCCCCTCGTGGAGCAGCTTGCGGTCGGCCTTTTCGATCAGGTGGGCTTCGGGTGACGGCATCCCGTGCCCGGCCGCCTCGAGTGCGCGCTCGTGCTCCGGGTTCAGCCGTCCCTCGTCATCCTCGCTCATCGATTCCGTCTTCGGCCGACTCTTGATCCAACTGTAGCAGCCGTTCCTTACGATACTCAGCAACCATGCCTTGGCGTTTCCGCCGTGAAAGCCATCGAAATATTTGAAGGCCCGAAGAATCGCCTCCTGGGTCACGTCGTGGGCGTCCTCGCTTCCCCTCAACAGCCAGCGCGCCAAATTGTACGCGGCATCCAGATGAGGAAGCATTTCGCGCTCGAACCGAGCCCGCTTGCTGTCGCCTGGCATGCCCTTATCGTCTCCACCTGTCACAAATATACCCAAAATCGCCGTGATTTATTCCCGGCCGGGCGGGGCTTTATTAGCACCGAACACGCTTCCGTGAAGCGGGAATTTTTCGGCGGCCCCTCAGGTCATCCCCTTATCGATCGGCCTTGGGCCGGTTTGCCCGCCGAACGTTCACCCCTGGGTCGAGGGTGGGTCCCGAGTTGGAGCCGGCACGCCGCTCCTTATCCCGGGACTCGTCCGAGATTGACAGGAACGGCAGCAGAATCAAGGAGACGGCTATGACAGCCAATATCTCGAAACGCGACTTTCTGAAGTTGGCCGGCGTGGGCGGCGGCGCTGTATTCGCCTCGTCCTTGCCCGGCTATGTGTCGAGCGCCGCCGCGGCGGAAAAAGGCGAATTCTACTTCGTGCAGCTCTCGGATACCCACTGGGGCTTCACCGGCGACAAGGTCAATCCGGACCCGAAGGGCACGCTCCCCAAGGCGATTGACGCAGTCAATGCGCTGCCGGAAAAGCCGGACTTCATCGTCTTCACGGGCGACATCACCCACACGACCGACGACGACAAGGAACGCGACCGCCGCATGGTCGAGGCCAAGGAGATCATCATCAAGGGTCTCAAGGGTCACCGGATCTACTTCCTCGCCGGCGAGCACGACGCCTCCCTCGACAATGGCGCGGCCTTCAAGAAGCACTTCCACAAGACCACTTACTATTCGTTCAACCACAAGGGCGTGCACTTCATCGCGATCGACAACGTCTCCGATCCGAAGGCGATGATCGGCGAAAAGCAGCTTGCCTGGCTCGCCGCCGATCTCAAGAAGGTCAAGAAGAACCAGCAAATCGTGGTCTTCACGCACCGCCCGCTCTTCGACCTAGCGGCCGATTGGGACTGGGCCACGCCGGACGGCCAGAAGGCGATCGATATGCTGATGCCATTCCCGCACGTGACGGTTTTCTATGGCCACATCCACCAGGAAAACCATTACATGACGGATCACATCGCCCATCACGCGGCAAAAGGCCTGATGTTCCCGCTGCCAGTCGCGCATTCCGTGCCGAAGAAGGCGCCAATTCCGTGGGATCCCGCGGCCCCCTATAAAGGCCTCGGCTTCCGCGGGGTCGAAGACCAGCTCAAGCAAGCGGAGATCGAGATCATCGAATTCCCCGTGGTGAAGGCCTAGGGGCCATGACGATCGGGGCACGACGAATTGCGGTCGGTCTCGCCAGCATCGTCACCTTCGCCGCCATCGCGGCGGCGACGGCGACGGTGGGGGCCGCACCCGAGCCGCAAGTCATCAAATTGTCGGTGAAGAAGTTCGAATACAGCGTAAAGCAAATCACCGTCAAAAAGGGCACGCCCGTGGTGATCGAGATTACAAGTCAGGATCGGCAGCACGGCTTCAGCCTGCCGGACTTCAACGTGCGCGCCGACGTCAATCCGGGACAGGTGGCGCGCGTTACCTTCACGCCGGACAAGTCGGGCGAGTTCGATTATCTCTGCGACATCTTCTGCGGCGATGGGCATGAGGATGTGAACGGAAAGCTCGTCGTCGAGGAGTAACGGTTCCCCAGGGTCCGCTTCGGCGCTCGCTGTCTCGATTGCGAGCCGATTCCAGGTGTGCATATCCGCTCCCCCGCTATGCTTACGCGGATGTCGGGGTGGACCCAAAAAAGAAGCCCTCGCCTCCCCCGGGCGAGGGCTTCACTTTTTGCCGCCTGGGAATTTTTTGCCCCTTCCCGCGGTTCAATAGTCATTGGGCAGGCCGCGTCCCCGTGGGACCTTTGAATGGAGTAGCCGAGCATGATTCGACGCATTCCGACCGCGCTGACCGGTGCAGCAGCCTTTGTTGCGATTGCCGCCGCGGCGGCGACCGTGGGCGCCGCCCCTGCACCGCAAGTCGTCAAGATGACGGTGAAGAAGTTCGCGTACAGTGTGACGGAGATCCACGCCAAGAAGGGCGTGCCGCTCGTAATCGAGATCACGTCGCAGGACCGGCTCCACGGTTTCAGTATCCCGGATTTCGGCGTACGCGGCGACGTCAACAAGGGCAAGGTCACGAAAATCGCCTTCACGCCGGACAAGGCCGGCACCTTCGAATATCTTTGCGACATCTTCTGCGGCGATGGACACGGCGACGTGAACGGCAAGTTGATCGTCGAGGAATAGCACTTCGCGACATCCACGGCGCCGCGATGAGGTGCCGTAGTGGGGACCGTGCCCTCTCTTTTTCCGTCGGAAGCGGGGCCGGCCGGACCTCCGGACCGAAATCCAGGGGCGAGGTCTAGTCATGCGCGTCTCGGCAATCGCATACGCCGACGCGGATCGTCGCGACAAGTGTGGCAATGCGCCTTCAAGGGACAGGAGGAGGCGAGGGCTCGATCCTACCCGACGACGTCTCAGCCTTTTGCAGGTTGCCAGCTGGGCGGCGCAAGCTCGAAGCCGGCAAAGCTGAAGGCGGGCGCTACCGTGCGCCCCACGAGGCAATAGGCGCCGAGCGGAAGCGCTCCTTGCCAAGCATAGGCGGGCACCACGACGACCGGGTTTTCGTGCCCTTCAACGTGTTGACCGAGCCGATGGGCAAGAACGCTTTCGCCGTCCCCCGATATCCGCAGTTCCAGGGTGTCGCCGGCACAGTAGTGCCAAATCTCGATGGCATCGATGCGATGCCAGTGGGAGTGTTCGCCCGCCTTCAGTAGATAATACATCTCAGTGACGGCGCCGCGGCCCCCGTCGGGCGCCTGGTCGCGGTAAATCTCGCGGTAGTGGCCGCCTTCCGGATGCGGGGCAAGGCCGAGGGCCGCGATCAACGCATCGGCCTGGGCCTGCCCCGCCATGGCGATCAATCCCGCGGCACCGTCGCCTGGATCGACGGGCGCTTGGAAAAGCGCTCATACCAGGCGGCGAGCTTGGCGCGGTCGGAACGCCAATCCTCGTGACCGAAGCGGAAATCGAGATAGCCACAGGCGCAGGCTGCCGCGATTTGGCCGATCGTGAGCGCTTCGCCCCAGCCGGCAACCAGGCGTTCGAGGGAATCCATGCCGCGTTCGACGGCCTGGGCCTGCCGGTCCATCCATTTCTTGGATTGCTGCTCGACCGGACGTTGGGTCCCTTCGAGACGACGCAAGATCGCCGCATCGAGGATGCCGTCCGCGAGCGATTGGAGCTTGAGCGATTTCCAACGTTCGGGCCCGGCGGGGGGGAAAAGCTTCGCACCGTTGTGCAGACTGTCGAGATATTCGCAGATGACCGGCGAATCGTAGAGCACGTCACCCTCGTCGGTCGTGAGGGAGGGAACCTTTCCGAGCGGGTTCTCTTTGCCGATGTCCGTGTCGGGCGTCCACACGGCAGTCGGCACCCGTTCGATCCTGCTTTCAAGTCCCGTCTCATAGGCGACGGCGAGGACCTTGCGGACATATGGCGAGGCCGAAGAGTATCGCAGCTTCATGCATAACTCCTGATTTTGCGTCCGATCAAGAGCGAGGTTCAGAGCGATAGATCAAAACCGATCCTTGCGCTTTCGCACCTCGGCGAAGACAGCCACTGGATCAGCCCCCGCGAGCCCCACTTCGCGTGCGAGGTCGGGCAGATCGGCTCGCAGGAAGGGGTTCGTCTCTCTTTCCTCGGCGATGGTCGACGGCACGGTCGCCAATCCCTTGGCCCGGGCGGCGTCGACGGCGGCGGCGCGTGCGCGCAGTCTTTCATTGCCGGGCTCGACCGTCAGGGCGAAGCGCGCATTTGCCTGGGTGTATTCGTGGCCGCAATAGACGCGCGTGTCCGCGGGCAGAGCGCGAAGCTTGCCGAGGGAGCGCCACATCTCTTGCGGCGTTCCTTCGAAAAGCCGGCCGCAGCCGATCGCGAAGAGGGTATCGCCGCAAAAGACCGCTTTGCTCTCCGGGAACCAGAACGCGATATGGCCGCGGGTGTGGCCGGGAATGAAGATCACGCGCGCCTCGGCTTCTCCGAGATTCCAAGTCTCCCCGTCTTCGAGGGCGAGATCGATCATCGGGATGCGCGCTTCGTCGGCCTTCGGTCCGACCACGACAGCGCCGGTTTTTTCCTTGAGCTGCGGATTACCGCCCGTGTGGTCCCAATGATGATGCGTGTTGAGGATATGGGTCAGCGTCCAGCCGTGCTCTTCGAGCGCACGGAGGACGGGGGCCGCTTCCGACGGGTCGACCACCCCGGTCGCGGCGGTCGCGGGATCGCGAAGCAAATACGCGTAATTATCCTTGAGGCAGGGAACGAGCTTAATCTCCAGAATCGACATGGCGGAATAGCGCGCTCCGGGAGCAGGGGAGAAAGTTGGTTGGACCCTCCGCCGAAGCGTACCACAATCGGCACCCGCCGCCATCGAGCCCGGCGCATGGCACCTATGCCATCTTCCTATGTTATCCTCGCCCGTCATGGTGAGCGACGTCGTCGATCTTCACGAGTTCTACAGCTCAAGCCTCGGGCGAATGGCGCGCCGCCTGATACGCCGTCGCGTGCGTCGCATTTGGCCCTCGGTTGGGGGCCAGCGCGTGCTCGGATTTGGCTATGCGACCCCTTTTTTGCGACCCTTCCTGGGCGATGCCGAGCGAGTCATCGCCATCATGCCGGCGGCACAGGGTGTCATGCGCTGGCCGGAGGGCGAACCGAGTCT
>DASPOR010000096.1 GCA_035625915.1 Alphaproteobacteria bacterium
CAGCGCAGGCCGGGCGCCAGTCCGCCGCCCGAACGCCAGTACCCGCCGGTCCTGCCGGCGTGTCGTCCGGCATGGCGGTGAGTTTCTCGCAGGAGCTTCGGACCGCGGGTAACGCCTCGGCTAGCCTGTCGTCGCTCCAGCCGCGCAGCTCGCCGATTTCGACGGCTTGGAGGGTCAGGCGTTCCGGCGGTTTTTTCTCGCAGGAGGCGAGCGTCGCCGCGGCGAGCGCAAGGGCGAGAAAGGTCCAGTGACGCGAGCGCACGAAGCGACGGGGTTCAGTTGACGCTCCGCGTCTCAACGAGGGTCCAGTTGGGATCGCGCGAACGCGTGTTGCGCGCGAAGGTCCAAATGTCGGTGATCTCGGCGACATTGTTCGGATCGCCATCGACCACGTTGCCATCCTTGTCCTTCGTCACGTTGACCTGGTCGGAGACGAATTTGAGCGTTATGTATGCCGCGCGGCCGTCCATCCGCGCATCGAGAATGTCGACGGACTTAACGCCGACGAGCGTCGTAAGGTGCGTTTGTTTCGCATCCTCGCGCGCCTTGATCGCAGCCGAGAAATGCTCGAAGACCGGGTCGCTCAGCAACGGACGAAGCGTTTTCCGCTCGCCTTTCGCGAACGCCTCCACGGTCATCTCGAATGCCACCTTGGCGCCCTCGACGAAGCCCTGTGGCGTGAAATTGGGATCGGCGACGCCGATTTGGGTCAATCCGGACTCAAGCGGCGTTCCTTTTCCTGCAGACGGCAATTCGATCGCGGCACCGCTGCCGGGGGCAGCACGGTCATTGCGCTCGGGGAGGTGAACGATTTTATCGCTCGAAGAGTTCGCCCCGCCGGTTCTGTCGAGGGACGTCGGCCGGAACGGATCGGGGCGTTGGCGTTCCTCGCCGGTGCGACGGCCCAGCACGCTCCTCAGCCGAAGGATGAGGAACGCGGCGATCATCGCAAAGATGATGATGTCGATGAAATGCACGTCCATTCCTTTCCGCCTCGGTACCTACCTTTATGCCTGGCCCCAGCCTTGTCCCACGTGTGGCGAATTCGAAACCCGCCCAACCTGGATGCCCACTGGGGCGTCCGCTGGACCGGCAGCCGCCCGTGGGCTAAACACACCCTATGGCGAACAGGTTCCTTACACCCTTGCGCAGGATACTCGAACGGCGCCACGGGGTACAGCATCCCCGCGCGGGGGGCCGGTGTGTGCGCTTACTAAATAGGCCGGCCACACTGCCGGTGCAAGCGGGCGGCAGAGTGCGGTCCAATCCGGAGCGTTCGCCGTGGCGCTGATCCTTCTTGCCGTCTTGATTCTCCCCTTCGTTGAAATCGCGGTCTTCATCCAGGTCGGCGAATGGATCGGCGTCTGGCCGACAATCGGGCTCACGATCCTCTCGACGATGGCAGGGATCGCATTGATGCGCCGCCAGGGACTTGCGCTTTTGACAAGGGCTCGCGAGGTCGCCAGACGCGGCGAGGCGCCCGTCGATGAGATGCTCGACGGCTTATGCGTATTGCTGGGCGGGGCTCTTCTGATCGTGCCGGGTTTCGTGACCGATGCGCTTGGGCTCTTGCTCTTCGTTCCGTGGATCCAGCACCGCGTGCGCCGCCGTGTCTGGCGCACATTCCAAGCGCAAGACCAGAGTCCGCACCCCCCGATCATTGACGCCGAGTACGCCGTCATTGAAAAGGAAAGCGCCACGAATGAGAGTCCCTCGTCGCGGCAGGTTGGTCCCCGTCTCGGTCACAAGAACAACGATGGCGGAGACCGCCCATGATCCTCGTCCGCCACGGCCAGTCCTATTTCAACCTGCACTATGGCGCCACGGGCGTCGACCCCGGCATCGAAGACCCGCGATTGACAGAAGCGGGGCGACAGCAGGCCAAGGCTGTTGCAACGGCCCTGGCAAGGCGAGCCGTGAAGCGACTTATCGTGAGCCCCTATACGCGAACGCTCGAGACTGCCGAGATCATCGCAGAGGCCATGTCGCTTCCAATGGTCATCGAGCCGCTGGTGCGCGAGCGCGCGGCGTTCGCATGCGACATCGGCACGTCGCCGAGGCTGCTGGCCGAGCGTTGGCCGCATCTTTCGTTCGACCATCTTGAGGAGCGCTGGTGGGGTGCGGGTGTGGAGCGAGACGCTGCATTGGCAACACGCTGTCAGCGCTTCCGCGCCGCCATGTCAACGATGCCCGATTGGCGCAATGTCGCGGTAATCAGCCATTGGGGCTTTATCCGCGGCTTGACCGGGCAAGCGATCGCAAACGGCGCCCACATCGAGTTCGACCCGACCGAAGGGTTCCGGCCTTAGTGCGGCCCTCGGATTTGAAGTTCCCAAGCGCGGCCGCCGCCGAGGTCTTAAGGGTCGCTGAGGGCGCGAGCCTCGTGATTGCCGGTTCCGCCAATCCGTGCTAGCCACACGCCAACCCAAGCAAACCCGACACGCGCGTCCTTAGGGAGCCTCGAAATGTCCGATCAATCCAATCAGCCGGCAGCACCCACTGCGGCGCCGGAGCCCCAGCAGGGACAAGTGCCGCTGACGATCAAGGCGCAATACATTAAAGATCTTTCTTTCGAGAACCCACGGGCACCCCAAAGCTTCCAGGTTTATCAAACCCCGCCCAGCATCCAGATCAGCGTGAATGTCGGCGCCCACCACCTCCAGGCGCAAGATTACGAGGTCAGCATAAAGATCAACGTCGATGCGAAGGCGAGCGATCAACCCCTTTTCGTGGTCGAACTCGACTATGCCGGCGTGTTCACGCTTGGAACGGTCCCGCAAGAGCATATGCGACCGCTCCTGTTGATCGAAGGTCCGCGCCTCTTGTTCCCGTTTGCACGAAATATCATCGCCGACGCGACACGAGAAGGCGGCTATCCCCCGCTTTTCATGCAGCCCGTCGACTTCGTCGAGCTTTATCGCCGCGAAATCGCCCAACAAGGGCGTCCGAACTAATAGGCCGCGTCCGTCAAGAGCGCCAAAGAGGGTTCTTGAGGGTTGCCACCATGGCCGCGTGCGCCTCGACTTCTTCCGCATTCGCTCGATGAGCGCGCGGGGCCCGGAAGGCGCGGTTCTCACGATGATCCCGGTGCTCGGCACTGACGCTTGCGGCGAGTTCGAGCCTTGCTTGCCGCCCGCCGATCAGCTCGAGATAAACCTTCGACAGCAGGTCGCAGTCGATCAGCGCACCGTGATAGGTGCGTTCACTCGCGTCGATCTCGAAGCGTTTGCAAAGGGCGTCGAGGCTCGCCTGGGCACCGGGAAATTTACGCCGTGCGAGAGCCAGCGTGTCGATCGCCCGCTCGGGCGGTAAAGTCGGTCGTGCTGCGCGTGTGAGTTCGGCATTCAAGAAATTGATGTCGAATTCGGCGTTATGAATGACGAGCGGGGCATCGCCCAGGAATGCGAGGAATGCATCCGCGACCTCGGGGAATTTGGGCTTGTCGGCGAGGAATTCGCTCGACAATCCGTGCACGGAACGTGCGTCATCGGGCATGTCGCGCTCGGGGTTGAGATAGCACTGGTAGGATCTGCCGGTTGGGAGATGGTTGACCAGCTCGAGGCAGGCGATTTCGACGACGCGATGGCCGGCGGCCGGATCGAGGCCGGTGGTTTCGGTATCGAGCACGATTTCACGCATGGCGTCTCCTGAAGCGCGCACGTGGCGGCCAATAGAGGCCGCGCCGTCCGCGCAATACGTTGACGATTCGGCGTAGCTTGCGCAAGCTCGAGCGCTTGCCGAGGCCGGTCAATACCACGAAGTCCGCGCGTCTGCGCTTCTCCCGATCGGGCAATTGGCGCTCCAAGATGCCTTTGAGGCGGGCACGGGTCATGCCGGGACGTGCAAGGACGCGCTGTGCCTGGATGAATTTGGGCGCGGATACCACGACGATCGCATCGACGCGCCGGTGCCCGCCCGATTCGAGCAGGAGCGGAATGTCGAGGACGACAAGTTGCTTTCGCCTCGCCGATTGCCGTCTTAGGAACCTGTCCTGGGCGCGCCGCACGATCGGATGGACAATGCCCTCGAGCCGCCGCAGCGCCGCCTGATCGCCGAAGACGCGGGCGCCCAGGGCGGTCCGGTCGACCGCACCGTCTTTCACCGAACCCGGAAACGCCTTCTCGACCGCGGACACCGCAGCACCGCCTCGCGCGAGTGCGCGATGAACGGCGCGATCGGCGTCGTAGACCGGGACGCCGATACGGCGAAACACTTTCGCGGCGGTGCTCTTGCCCATCGCAATCGAGCCGGTGAGGCCGATGATGACCATTTCACAAGCCCTGAATGACGAAGGTGCGTAACTGTGCGGTGACAGCGGGAGAGACCCCGAACCACGCCTCGAATCCCGGTCGCGCCTGGTGAAGTAGCATACCGAGGCCGTCGATCGTCGGGTTGCCGCGCGCACGCGCGGCTGCAAGGAGGGGGGTCTCGAGCGGGGTATAGACGATGTCGCATACGGCAGCATTGGGCGGCAGGCGATCGAGGGCAAGATCGAGAGGCGGCTGGCCCGTCATGCCGAGTGTCGTGGCATTGACGAGGAGTGCTGCATCCGCGAGTGCTGCATCGCGATCGGCCCACGACCTTACGACGAGGGGCCCGCCGAATTCGTTTGCAAGCTCTTGCGCGCGCGCTTCGCTGCGATTGACGAGGGAGACACGAGGCGCACCCCCATCGATAAGGGCCGCGAGGATTGCGCGCGCCGCCCCGCCGGCGCCGATCACCGTCGCGGGGCCGGACGCGGGGAGCCAGCCGGGAACGCTTGCTTTCACACTCTCGAGGAAACCGAAGCCGTCGGTGTTGTCGCCGTGGAGTTTGCCATCGCGCACGACAACGGTATTGACCGCACCGATCCGGCGTGCCGCCGGCGAGAGCGTGTCCATGGCCGCGAGGGCCTTTTCCTTGTGGGGAACGGTCAAGTTGACGCCCGCGATCCCGAGAAGCGGCAGGGCCCGCAGGGCAACCGGGAGATTTTCGGGTGCGACCGGAAACGCGACATAGGCGGCATCGATCCCATAATGCGCAAGCCAATAGCCGTGAAGCCGCGGTGAGCGAGAATGGTCGACGGGCCAGCCCATGACGCCCGCAAGCTTGGCCCTGCCGCTCAGGATCATTTGGCCACGACGCCGTGATTACGCAGGAAGTCGAGGAGCGGGAGAAGCGGAAGACCAAGAACAGTGAAATGATCCCCCGCGATTTCCGAGAAAAGTTGCAAGCCCCTCCCTTCGACCCGGTAGGCGCCGACCGACCGGCAGATGTCTTCGCCGACCTCGCGCAGATACTCGTCGAGAAAGACATCCGAGAAAGCCCGCATCCGCAGTCGCGCGCGATCGACGTGGCGCCACAGCAGCGCGCCGTCATGCACGACCGCCACGGCCGAGATCAGAAAGTGCTCCTTTCCGCGCAGTGCACTGAGGTGCGCGCGCGCATGGTCGCGATCGACCGGCTTGTCGAACCATGCGCCGCCGCATTCCAGCATTTGGTCGGCACCGATCACAAATGCCCCCGTGTGACGGCGCGAGACCTTCGTCGCCTTGAGCCCGGCAAGCGTTTCGGCGACCTCGGCGGCACTCGCCCCTTCCTTCCGGAGACCGCGCTTGATTTCGTCCTCGTCGATGGCCGCGGCGTCGGCGAGCACAGCCACGCCCGCGTTTCGCAACAAGGCGATCCGCGTCTCGCTGGCCGACGCGAGCACCACCGGGCGCGCGCCATGCGCCGCCGCACTCCCGAGCGCGGCTTCGTCGCCGGTCGAACCGAATGTCCGAGCTTGGCTCATTGCATTTGCTTTCTGCGGTCGGCATAAAGCTGCATGATCGAGGCTGCCGTCTCTTCGATCGAGCGACGCGTCACGTCAATGACGGGCCAGCCATTTTCCGTGAATAGGCGGCGCGCAACGGCGAGTTCTTGCTTGACTGTCTCCAGATCCGTGTAGTCGGTCGTGTCGACCTCGTTCAGGATGCGCATGCGGTTGCGTCTGATTTGGACGAGCCGGACCGGGTCCTTGGTCAAGCCGACGATGAGGGGATGCCGCGCCTCGGCAAGTTCGTGCGGCAATACCACACCGGGTACGATCGGCACATTCGCCGCCTTGATGCCGCGGTTCGCCAGATAAATGCAGGTCGGCGTCTTCGATGTTCGGGAAACGCCGACGAGTACCACATCCGCATGGTCGAGGTCCCACGTCGCTTGGCCGTCGTCGTGGGCAAGCACGAACTGCATTGCGTCGATCCGGCTGAAATACTCCGCGTCGAGTTCGTGTTGACGCCCTGGAAGATTGCGGCTGCGCAGGCCGAGATAGCTCGTCAGCGCGCCCATGATCGGATCCAACACCGAGATGTGCGGCACTTTCATCCGCCGCAGTCCCACCACGAGTGCCGTGCGGAGATGTTTGTCGACCAAGGTGAACAGCACGAGGCCTGGTTCTTCCCCGATCGCGGCCAGGACTTTTTCCAGCTGGTTCTTGGTCCGAACGAGCGGCCACATATGCTCGACGACTTCGATGCCCTCGAACTGGACCAAGCAAGCTCTGACGATATTGTGGACCGTCTCGCCGGTGGCATCCGATACCATGTGCAGATGGCGCTTGCGGGGAACCATGGCTATTGCGTCAACCTCGGCGGTATCGGCCGACCCGTCCATAGCGGGGCGATCCGTGCAAAAAACACACTCGAACGGGGATAACACATTCGCCGACCGGAATGCGCAAAATTCGACCCCCGTTTAGGTCTTACGAGCAGGCGCTCTTTTCAACCGGTGCATCGTTCAACCGCACCCTTGTGAAAGACAGGGGCAGCAGCCAAGACGCGTCCTTTTTATCCCCCATTTCCCCAGCATTCCTACCGAGTGAGTTGAGCGCACGCCTTTGTGGTTGATGGGAGGTCATCGGATCGCGACGCGTTCCTCATCCGATCTTGAACGTCTGTCCGCAAGGCAGAGTTGCGGCGGGTTGGCGCAACGGCACTAGGCTTGCTAAGGATCGAGTACAGCCGTTGCCGTACCGTCAGCGTTGCGGTACGACACGAGAATCGACACCGTATTGCCGCCATCGGTCCACGACGAAACGGTCGCACAAGCGCAATGATACTGGCTGTCGGCATCTTATGGGGGTAACTTTGTGTCCCCAGACTTCACCCCTATCAACCACTACAACTACCTTTCTCTTAAGAGTCTTAGAAGAGTAGAGGGCCATGATTCGGAGGATCGGGTAAGCCCGCATGCAAGCACCGCTAAAGCCACTGCTGAAAGCGCTCAAGGGAGAGAGCGGTAATGCAGTGCCGATTTGGCTCATGCGCCAAGCGGGCCGCTATTTGCCGGAATATCGGGAACTGAGGTCGCGGGCGGGTGGATTTTTGGAACTCTGTTTCGATCCAGCACTGGCGGCCGAGGCGACGTTGCAGCCGTTGCGCCGCTTCGGGCTGGACGCTGCGATCATCTTCTCGGATATCCTCGTCATCCCCCATGCGCTTGGGCGAAAAGTCGGATTTGCGAGTGGTGAGGGTCCTTTTGTCGAGCCGCTGGCGGATGAAGCCTCGGTTGAGAGGCTTCGTCGCGATAGATTGCATGAGGAATTGGCCCCGATCTATGAGGTGATCGATCGAGTGGCTGGGCTACTTCCCCATGGAACGAGCCTGATCGGCTTTGCCGGCGCCCCGTGGACGGTCGCGAGCTATATGGTCGAAGGCGGAACCGCGCGCGATTTCGCCGTGATCAAGGGGTGGGCATATCGCAATCCGGAGGCATTCGAGCGACTCCTTGCAGTTCTTGTTGAGGCAACCGCGGCCTATCTTGTTCGTCAAGTCGAGCATGGGGCGGAGGTTCTCCAGATATTCGAGAGTTGGGCGGGCGCGCTTGCCGAACGGGAATTCCAGCAGTGGTCGATCGAGCCCGTGAAAGGGATCGTCGCACGCGTCAGGAAATCCTGCCCGGATGTGCCGATCATCGGATTTCCGCGCGGCGCCGGCTATGGTTGTCTTCGGTTCGCGGGTGAAACAGCCGTGAATGGCATCGGCCTCGACCCATCGATTCCGCTCGCGTGGGCGGCCCACGAGATGCAGCATCGATGCACCCTTCAGGGCAATCTCGATCCCGTCCTGCTCCTGGTCGGTGGAGAGCCGATGAAGCGAGAGGCCGTGCGTATCTTGTCGGTATGGGGAAAGGGGCCATTCATCTTCAACCTTGGCCACGGCGTGCTGCCGACGACGCCACCCGAGCATGTCGCGGCGCTCGTTGAAATCGTGCGAAACTGGCAGTGCGACCCTGCCGATGCCGCTCAATCGCAGACTTAACCCTGGTCAGCGATTTTCTCGATGGCCAAGCTTGCGGTCGTTCTTTTCAATTTGGGCGGGCCGGACCGCCCTGAGGCGGTCGAGCCGTTCCTCTTCAATCTTTTCAATGATCCCGCCATCATTGGAGCGCCTGCCCCTCTTCGTTGGCTTCTGGCCAAGCTCATTTCCAAGCGACGCGCGCCAATCGCGCGGAATATTTATGGACATATCGGAGGCGGCTCGCCGCTTCTCGAGAACACGATGGCCCAGGCACGAGCATTGGAAGCTCGCCTTCGCGACCTCGGCGATGTGCGGTGCTTCGTCGCAATGCGCTATTGGCATCCGTTCATCGACGAAGCCGCGGCTGCCGTGAAGGCTTTCGCGCCGGACCGGATCGTTCTGCTTCCGCTCTATCCCCAATTTTCGACCACGACGGCGGGCTCTTCTCTCACGGCCTGGTTCCGCTCGGCGCAATCGGCCGGTCTTGCGGCACCCCAATATGCGATCTGCTGCTACCCCCGAAACGAGGGATTCATCGGCGCCGTGGCGCAAAGCGTCGAGGACGCATTGGCCAAAATGGACGATGTCGGGCCGCCGCGGGTCCTGTTCTCGGCCCATGGCTTGCCCAAAAAAATCGTTGCCGCCGGCGATCCCTACCCGTGGCAAGTCGAGCAATCCTGTGCCGCGGTCGTCGCGTCCCTCGGCAAGCGCGATTTGGATTGGGTCTTATGCTACCAGAGCCGCGTTGGACCGCTCGAATGGATCGGCCCTGCGACGGATAAGGAAATCGAACGCGCCGGCGGCGACAAGGTCCCGGTCGTCGTCGTTCCAATCGCATTCGTGTCGGAGCATTCCGAGACACTTGTGGAACTGGATATCGAGTATGCAGCACTTGCCAGGCGCGCTGGGGTGCCGGCCTATGTGCGCGCGCCGACGGTGTCGGCTGGCGACGCATTCATTGCGGGCCTCGCCCGGTTGGTGAGAACGCGATCCGGGGGCGTTGACGGGGTCGAACCGGAAGGGGGGCACCGGATATGCCCTGTCCATTGCGTGAAGTGCCCCATCGGTTGAAATCAATATATTGTAGGCGGCACATGTCAGCATACTATCACTGGATCAAGGCACTGCACGTGATCGGTATTATCGCGTGGATGGCAGGGTTGCTCTATTTGCCGCGGCTCTTCGTCTACCACTGTGAGGTCGCCCACGGCTCGCCCGAAGCAGAGCGGTTCCAGATCATGGAAGCGCGACTTCTGCGGCTGATCATGAATCCGGCGATGGTCGCGACCTACATTTTAGGCGGTGGTCTGCTCAGCATACCAGGGATTGTCGACTGGTCTCTCGGCTGGATTTACGTAAAGCTCGGGATGGTGGCGGTTCTGACCGCGCTGCATCACGCCATGGGCAAATGGCGGAAAGCGTTCGCGGCGGGGGAAAACCGGCATTCCCAGCGCTTCTTTCGCATCATGAATGAAGCGGTGACGGCCGCCATGATCGTGGTCGTGGCCATGGTTGTCGTTAAGCCTTTTTAGGGAATGGCGGTAAATAATTGGCGAGAGCCCTTGTACGGGCAGAATCCCGACCGTATTTCTCTTGACGGAGGCGTTTGTTTGAGGGATTTATCGAAGCGACGTCCCACGGCGACCTAGACCTGCGTCTTTCCGAGATTATCGCTTGTTGATCCGGCCGGGCTCTTCCGGCGCTTCTCCGCTTACCCAGCTCGACGTCAGGCCCTGTCGCTTTCCCCTTTCCCCTCGATTCGTCGCGAAGTAGGCGCGGAATGAATCTCCAAGAACTCAAATCGAAAACACCAGCCGATCTGCTGACCTATGCCGAGGAGCTACAGGTCGAGAACGCGAGCAATCTGCGCAAGCAGGAGCTCATGTTCGCCATTCTGAAGCTTCTTGCCGAGCGCGACATCGGCATCTTCGGCGACGGCGTGCTCGAGATTTTGCAGGACGGCTTCGGCTTCCTTCGTTCGCCCGAGGCGAATTATCTTCCCGGTCCGGACGATATCTATGTGTCGCCCAGCCAGGTACGCCGCTTCGGACTTCGCACGGGCGACACCGTGCAGGGACAAATCCGCGCGCCCAAGGACGGCGAGCGGTACTTTGCGCTCCTCAAAGTCAACGAGATCAATTTTGAGGAGCCGGACAAGGTCCGGCACCGCATCAACTTCGACAATCTCACCCCGCTTTATCCCGATCGGCGCTTCAGGCTCGAGCTCGGCGATCCGACGATCAAGGACTTCACGGCCCGCGTGATCGATCTGGTCAGCCCCCTCGGCATGGGTCAGCGCGGCTTGATCGTGGCCCCGCCGCGAACGGGCAAGACGGTGATGTTGCAAAACATCGCCCACTCGATCGCGGCAAATCATCCGGACGCTTATTTGATCGTTCTCCTGATCGATGAGCGGCCGGAGGAAGTCACGGACATGCAGCGCTCGGTCAAGGGCGAAGTCATCAGCTCCACCTTCGACGAGCCGGCGGCGCGGCACGTTCAAGTCGCCGAAATGGTGATCGAGAAGGCAAAGCGCCTCGTCGAATACAAACGCGACGTGGTCATCTTGCTCGATTCGATCACGCGCCTGGCGCGCGCCTACAACACCGTGGTGCCCTCTTCGGGAAAGGTGCTGACAGGGGGCGTCGACGCCAACGCGCTCCAGCGGCCGAAGCGCTTTTTCGGCGCCGCGCGCAATATCGAAGAAGGCGGGTCGCTCACCATCATCGCCACCGCCCTCATCGATACGGGCTCGCGCATGGACGAAGTGATCTTCGAGGAGTTCAAGGGTACCGGCAACTCCGAAATCATTCTCGACCGCAAGCTCTCGGACAAGCGCGTCTTCCCGTCGATCGACATCACACGTTCGGGCACGCGCAAGGAAGAGCTTCTGGTGGAACGGGACGTGCTGGCGAAGATGTGGGTGCTGCGGCGCATTCTCATGCCGATGGGCATGAACGACGCAATGGAGTTCCTGCTCGACAAGCTTCGCCACACCAAGACGAACGGCGAATTCTTTCAATCGATGAATCAGTAGCGCGTCGAAGGTTCTTCGCACATTCGAGGGCAACTAGCCCTTGCGCCCACGCAAAAAACGCGGCGCCCGGCCGGGCGCCGCGCGCGGGTGCGTCAATACCCTACGGCATTAGCACCGTCGATCCCGTCGTCTTCCGCGTTTCGAGATCGCGATGGGCTTGGGCCGCATCGGCCAAGCGATAGGTTTGATT
>DASPOR010000097.1 GCA_035625915.1 Alphaproteobacteria bacterium
AACGAAGAAGTAGCGCTGGCTAACGACGAAAACGAGATAGGCTAGCGCAATCGTGAGTGTCGTTTCTGCAAGGCGGTGGTTGCGCAACATGGGCATTGCAAGGCCGAAGAGGCGGCCGCCCACGTAACCAGCCGCCAGGCCCCCGGTAAATTCGCGTACGAAATCGATGAGCCCATCGACGGGGCGGGCAGCACTCGCGCCGGTGACCATCGCCACGAGCAGGCCGTAAAGCGCAATCGCCGCCGCATCGTTAAAGAGTGCTTCTCCTTCAACCAGCATCATGAGGCGACGTGGGGCGCCAATGTCACGGAAGACAGCGACCACCGCCACCGGGTCCGTTGTTGCCACAACGGCGCCGAGGAGGAAACAGACCAAAAGCGCCTCGCCAAAGGCACCCCACAAAGCGACACCGACCACAGCGGTCGAAACCAGCACACCGATGACCGCAAGCAACAGTACCGGCGCAATGTCCTCGGTAAGGCGTTGAATATCGATGTTGAGGGCGGTCTCGAATAGCAACGCTGGCAAAAAGATATAAAGGAGTGTCTCCGCAGGCAGATTGAATTGATCGAGAGCGCGAATGAAGTCACCAACGATTCCGGCCGCCCAGGGACTCCCGCTAAAATCGGAGACGACGCCGATAGCGCAGCCAACCGCGGCGAGCAGCACGGCATACGGAACTGAGACTCGTTCGGCAATTGGCAGCAACAGGCTCACCAACGCCAGAAGCCCAGTTAATGCAAAAACCATCGAAACGATGTCGCTCAATGCCGATTACCTCGAACGAATATCGCGCCACGATGGATAACCGACCGTGGAAATCGAAGGAACGGCAAGACCCTCAATCTCCACAGACATAAATGCGGCGCCAGTGTCAAGTTTTTGGCGCCCGTCGCCGTTCCCTCCAAAATTGAGATCGTCTCAATCTCCAGTCGTCCGTGTCAGCAATATTGGCCAAACCAGAGGCTGACGCGGAGTCAGGGCTTTCCCTTATAGGGAGATACGCTACCGTCTGTTTTCCTCCATCGAAGTGAATGACGCGCCAAATCGCTTGCGTGAAGACCGAAACAAGGGTGCCGTCTCGCAAGCGCGCTCGAGTGGCTTTGAATCCGAAATTCGCTCCCGGTCCCGCACCTCGAATGTGGCGAATTTTGGATTCATGGCACAGTCGTGCGTTGTGTCCGACGAACGATTCCGGACTTCTCCCTTCGTGTGAATGCTCGGGTCTGACCGCCGGATCGAAGTCCGCGGGCGGGCATGACGGTTATGGACTTTTTTTGCGCAGAGCCCGGTGCACCAAAATCTAAATCGGACAGCCCCGGGCTTCTCCGATCGTCGTGCCTGGGCTTGACCCGGGCATCCACGGACTTCTGCCCAATCGTTGAAAGACGTGGATGGCCGGGTCTCGGCCTTCGGCCGGCACGGCCATGACATTAGAGAGAACGAACGATCGGACTCAGCGCAATATCGACCCGACTCAAAAGAAAGTGGGTTGAGGCGAATGCAAGAATGTCGGAGCGCTGCTGCGCGCAGGCCAGCCAATCATTGAGTCAACTTTTGAGATCGATTGGCCCTTGCCGTTGGACAAGTCGGGTGTCTTGCCATAGCTCGAAACCAAACCCTTCGTATCCTCGCTCGCGGATCAACGCGGCGACTCTCGCGATTGCCGTGCCGTCACCGATGACGTCGAAAGCGTCCGATTTGGTAAGTGCTTTCCTACTATCCATAAAAAAACATCGATAACGGGTCATCACCACTCTCTTTCATTGTCCGGGGGTGGATGAATATTAGTATATTAGAGAAGTGCGTTGATCTAATGAATTAATTGTTATTGAGAATCACGTAATTGTGATCATTATGGCATGAAGATCGTCACAGGAGGCGATCCAAGTGAAGTACCTGGCAAGCGCGCGACATTTCCGATCACGGGGACCGTGGGACGCGTCCTCGTATAGCGTTCGCGCGCGCACGATAGGTAATCCGTCCTCGAGCGTCGGTCGGAAGGCGCGAACGTACCCGTGCCCTGAGGACTTCGACGTTGTCCCGAGCCATGGCTGCGAGGCTCGCCCGCATTCCCCCCGTGATCGTACTCGAATTCCAGAAATCGTCGAAATCGGCAAAAGTCCGTTGCACCGGGATTTCACGCGTTTCTATCGCCTGAAGTCCCGCACCCAACCATAGTTCGTGCAACACCTCCATGCGTGAGGCGTTGATGCTCGGCGGGACCAGCGGCGTAACGCCCAATGCACTCATTTCGATCCTGATTGCGTCGAATGGGAATCCGCCACCGAGCATATCCCATGCATATGTCGCGACCACCCCGCCAGGACGAACCACCCGCACCATCTCGGCAACGCATCTTGCCGGATCGGGAACGAAGAAGATCACAAGGGCCATGACAGCGACATCGAAATAGCCGGTGTCGAAGGGCAACCCCATGGCATCGCCCAAGAGAAATCGAGCGCCACGCACCGCCGGCCGCGCCCGAGCAAAAGCAAGTTGTGCTTCGGATGGATCTATTCCATGTGTCTCGCTCGGCGCGCATCGCCGGATTAACAGCTCTGTGAAAGCGCCGTTGCCGCACCCGACGTCGAGCCATCGCTGGCCTGACGGGGGTGCGAGCCAATCGAGGAACACATCTCCCGCAAGCCGGCTCCATATGCCCATCGCGCGCTCGTAGGCCTCTCCATCATCGAAGCGAATCGGTTGTTGCGTCATTGGCGTCTTTCAATATGAGCCATTTTGTCCGCGCTATCGCCGATGCTATTCAATGGCAAGTGGGTCTCATAGGGAGTGCAACGCCGGGACGGGAGCATTCGCTTTCTCCTCCTATAAGGCCTCCTGTCGAGGGTCGAACTCGATATGTTCTCAAATATGTTCATCCGCGCAGCACAGTGCTGATCCAGGATATGAACTCCTTGCGGCGCGAACGGGCTTGGCCGGTCGATTGGAGGCTCTTGAAGATGGTTTGCGTAGGCGCCACCAGTTCGTTCGGGCTTTCGGCCGTCCGGCGCATTGCAACGAGGCAAATATCAAATACATAACCCGTGTAGCGGTCGATCATTTCCGGAGGCGTTTCCGTCATATTGCGCGCAAAGAGTTTCGCGGTTTTTTCCATCAGCACCCAAAAGTCTCCCATATCGTCACCGGTAATCGGCAGTGAATCGAAGTCGAACGGATTAACCGGCAACGCAGCCTGCGCGCGCGTTCGCGCAAAGAAATTGTCGACGTACTGAACGTCGACGATTTTGTAACTGTTCGCGCTGGCAAGGCTGAAGAAGAAACAGGGATGCACGTTGTAAAATCCATGATCGATAAAGGCGAACGATGGCATGGCATGCAGCGAGACGCCGCCGGTCCGAAGCAATCGATGAATCGATCCGAATGCTTCGCCGATGTTGAAGACATGCTCGACCGTGCCGAAATTGGTGACGACGTCGAACTGTCCGATGTCCGGTACCGCGATGTTGAGGTCCGCCAGGTACGTTGCGCGTGGATCGAAACCGTCGACCGAGCAATAAGAACCCGCCCCGAAGATTTCATAGAACGGCGCCTGCGCGTCGGCGCGGACGTTCGTGCCGTCGAAGATTCGATCGATCAGCGAAGTCACGCGGTCGTCGGCTTGACGCCGGCGGGCGACGGCGGTCAGATACTCCCGCGACACTTGTATGTCTTGCGGGCCCAAATCGAGAACCGCGGCACCCGGCCGAAGTATGTCCCTGTCAACCAGGCGACTCAACCATTCGATGTGGAGACTACCGATTGCCAATGCTCGACCTCCATTTTTTTCACGCACTGAGGCGGGATAAAGTCTGGCTGTACATAATGAGGGAAGAGTGGTCTTTTGCGCCCATCGCAGTTCGTCGCACTTACTGCATCGCCCGGCGATAAGCTATTTCACTTTTACAAGCGAAAATGAAACGCGGCCACAGCTCTGTTGTAGCTGCGTTGTGCCGGTGGCGCTGTAGGCCGTGAATGCTCCCCGCCACGGAGTGACGTTGGAATCCCCGGTGAATGTACCGTCAGCCGCAACCGTACCCTCGGCTCTGAAACCATCATTGCCGGATGTACCAATTATGATCACCCTTCCCTCCGTTATCGTCGCGATGAGGGTCCAAGTATCGCATCCTCTGCTCTTCACCCGATCTGTCGAACCTTTCCATTCGCCGTCGAATGGTCCGCCGGCAAAGACGATTCCCGCGCGAACTAACATCATGCCGATCAATGCCGGAGCGACGTGTCTCATGACGGGCCCCACGCAAATCGCACCGCTTGTTTGAGCCGGAGCGGAATAACCTTCGGGCGCAAAAAGTGCCGATTGAGTATCAGTGCACCGGTGACTTGTTTGTAGCTGGCATATCCGCCCATATGCTTCCTGTATGCGGCTGTCCGACGATGTGCGGTCGTTCAAAGGTCGGTGCGTTCTTCAGACACCCGGTTCCGTGTCTTCTTGTTGAATCGATCTTCGTAAATAGGCAGGCCGCCGGTAATCGGACCTCGGTATTGCACAATGAGAATTTCGCCGCCGGTGTCGGTTGAAAACGCGCCTTCATAGTGCGGATCCGGATGGAAAATCATCGCTCCCGGTGTGACGACCTTGTCGTCGATTTTGAAGGTTCCTTCCAACACGTACCAGACCTGGGCGAAATCATGATTGTGCACGGGGTGATACGCTCCCGGCTCCAGTCGCAAAATGCCGGCGTTCGGCTCTGTCGGCCGCTCCGCACGAGGATGGAACAGCATCTTGCCCGTCTCGCCGGGCCAGCGGATCGTCTCCCATTCGACGTCATCGCGATGTCTTATTTCGTAGGACTGATGACGTTTCTTTCCTGTGGCGTCGACGCTGACCATGGCAGCCTCCCTCGCTCCAGATGCCCAGATCGTACGATAACACGCCGTACGGACGCCGCCACGCGTTCGCGATGCGCCATCTTCCATTCGACACTGCGGTGCTACAGGGGTAGCTTGGTGGAAGCAAAAGCTGGGGGTGAATTTTGAAGGTGTTAAGGAAGATAAGCCGCGCGAACAGGCGCAAAGCCAAGCGGAAGGCCAAACGTCGAAGGCAACGCGCAAGAGCGTAATTCCATCCGCGCGCAAGAAGAAATGTCCTGATCGGGCATCGTTCCGCGGCGCGATGTGACGAACGCAAACGCGGTCACGCGTAATGTCGTCGGAGAGACAATGATGCGATACGCACGGCTCAAGGAACGGCTTACGGCCGGGGAGATCATCGTCTTGGACGGTCCCACTGGCACGGAATTGGAGCGCCGCGGCGCCCCGATGGACCCGAATGCCTGGTGCGGACCGGCAACCCTCGACAACGACCGGTTGCTGACGGAAATCCACGCAGACTACATCGGCGCGGGGGCGGACGTAATCACCGCCAACACTTTTGCAACATCGCGCTTGATGCTTGCCAGAGCTGGACTCGCCGGCCGGGTGAGTGAGATCAACCAGCGCGCCGTCGCGGCCGCGTTGCGCGCTCGCGATACCGAATCGGACGGTGCTGCGGTTGTTGTCGCGGGGTCGCTCTCGCATATGGTGCCAATAGGACAAGGCACTGAAGTACAGAATCCTGCGGAGCTGCCCTCCGACGCCGAGATCGAGGACGCGCTTTACGAGCTGGCCGGCATTCTCGCCGGCAATGGCTGTGAGCTGATTATACTCGAGATGATGTACCACCCCGCTCGCATTCGCGCAGCGGTCGATGCGGCCCGTGCGACGAAGCTGCCTGTTTGGTTCGGCGCCAGCGCGCGACGCGGGCAAGACGGCAGCCCGATCAGTTTTCACAAGTTGAACGAGATCCCCCTGGATTCCGTGGCCGCAATGATTCCCACGAGTGGGATCGACGCCGCCGGGATCATGCATACTGGCGCCGAACTCACGGGTGAAGCACTGCAGGTGGTGCGACGACATTTCGGCGGGCCGCTCATGGCCTACCCGGATTCCGGATATTTTGAGATGCCGAATTGGCGATTTGTCGACGTCATCACACCGGAGCGTTTCGAACAGTTCTGCCGCGACTGGATCGCCTCGGGCGTGCAAATCATCGGCGGCTGCTGCGGCCTGACCCCCGACCATATTCGTGCTGCGGTACGGGCCCAATCATGACGTGGACCGAGGCGCCGAGCCCAGCCCGATAGCTTTTCAGCTAATCGAATTTGCTCAAGACGATTGCCGTTTCATTGATTGGCTTGCCGCGTTTGAAGCGATCGAGGGCGAATGGCCTGATCCGCTCGTCGAGCTCGCCCTTGGCGATCGCTCGAGCCAGCAAGGCACCCGCACCCGGCCCACCGGCCCACCCGTACGACCAGCCGGCACTAAACCACAGATCCTTGAGTTCCGGATGTTCGCCAATCAGTGGCCCGAAATCGGGCGTGATATGAATCATGCCGGCCCAATGACGAAGGATACGAAGTTCGGCGAGACGCGGGAAAAGGTCCACATAGACGCGAGCGGTCGCGGTCATAACCGGCAAATCGGCGCGGAGCGACATACGCGGCCGTTCGGGGATTTCGGTCCCGCCGACGATTTCTCCGCGCGCTGTCTGGTGCAGGTAGCAAAGACGGTCGATCAGTGCGAGCGCAGGGCGAATTAAAGGTCGGATCGGCTCAAGCGCCATGGCTTCGATCCGCATGGCATAACCTGGCAAGGAAACGCCGGCCATCTCGGCGACGACCAGATTGTGGGCACCGGCGGCAACCACGACGGAATCCGTTTCGATGCGCTGATCGCCGACATGCACGGCCGAAATGCGAGCGCCGGTTCGCTCGAAGCCGGTAACGGCCGTTCGGTAGTTTATGACGACGCCGCGCGCCTCGCACGCCGCGCGATAAGCCTTCATCGCCGCATGGTGCGGCGCAATACCACCGTCCACAAGATTCAATGCAGACTTGACCCGCCGACGATCGATTGCCGGAAGGTGGGTCCTCAATCGCTCTGAATTCAAGAGTTCGGACTTGACGTCGCACTTTCGATGCACATCCGCGGCGCGTTCGAACATTGCGGCGGTTTGATCGGTCTCGGCGATCATCGTGTAGCCGCGGCGCGAGAACATCACGTTGTGACCGAGTGTGCGTGAGAGCTTGTGCCACTCCTGCGTCGAGTAACGGAAGAGTCGCGTCCACTCGGAGGTCGCGAAGCCGTTGCGGATCAGCGAACCATTTCGCCCCGAGGCCCCGCCTTGCCAATAGCCGGCATCGAGGACCAGGACGTCGCGCACGCCAAGTCTATTAAGGTTGAACGCGCAGGAGAGGCCATGGATACCGCCGCCAACGATGACGACGCGTGCCTCGCGCGGTAACGGGGTATTCATCGCTCGGGCTCCACGAGACGATCGAGCCCTGCGGCCTGGGCGACGGTCAAGGCCCGGCGAGGCGGACGGTGGCTCGGTCGGCCAATATCGGAGGCGGGGAGGGAGGTCTTTTTGGCGACGAGTTCCGCCAACATCTCCCAACAAGGCATACCCTGGCAGGGCCCCATGCCACACCCCGTCACGCGCTTGAGCACTTCGACGTCCGTTTCGCCATGCCTGATCCAGTCGAGAACTTCCCCCGCGGTCACGTCCATGCAGGGGCAAACGAGCGCTTTGGCGAGGTCCCGCTCTCCGATCGCCACGGGTTCGGGCGGAGCGGCGGCGGCGCCGACCGCAGTCACGTTGTTTCCGCTCTCGGTCGGTGACAGCTGCGTGAAGCCTTCAGCTTTGGCTTGAAACAACAATCCCGGATCGGCGTGCCACGGACCGGCGTGGACGAGTGCGTCGCATGGGGTAATTCGACCCAACTCGATCGCATCGACCCCCCGCCTGCCGATGACACGGCGCAATGCCGTCACTGAACCCACATAAACGATATTCACGCCAAGTCTCTTCAATCGCTCGGCCAGTGGCGTTTCTTCGCCGGTACCAACGACCGCTACGGCCCCACCCGGTGCCACGCCATAATCGGTTGCGAGCAAGAGCGCGGTGTGGGCGTCGAGAACGCCCGGGACGTGATTGCCTCGAACGAGTGGAGGAATGGAACGACGTCCGGTTGCCAGTATGACTCGTTTGCAGTCAAAGACGACGGCGCCCGCTGCATGGTCGTGGGGTGCCGCTGCCACCAGGCAGCCTTCGCGATAGAGGCCGAAGACCTCGCTCCCCGTAATGACGTCGACGCCAGCGTCGAGTGCAGGCAATGGGGCGTCCCAGGCCCGCGCATACCGACCGGGAAAAGTGCCGCGGGAAACCAGCAGAGTGCGTTGACCCGTGCTGGCGGCATCGTTCGCGGCCGCTCGGCCCGCGGGGCCACCTCCGACCACGACGGTGTCGACAGAGATCCGACGGCCCGTGCGAACGGCGGCCGGCAGATTCGAGTCCGGCGGCGGCGACATGCCGGCAAGGAACGCCAACAAACGCTCCCACGCTTGAAAGCGCCAAGTTCCGCTTGGCAGCAATCGGGTGTGCTCGAAACCGGCGTGCAACCAGCGAGAGGGCAAAATTTGCGCAGCGGCGAGAACATCGAATCGCTCGCTCGGCCACACATTCTGCATACGCGCATCGAGGCCCTCGATTACAGGCTCGAGGTCTAAACGAACGTTCGGCCGTCCGTTGACGCGCGCAAGGATACCCGAGAGATGACCGCCCGAGAGCCCCAAGGGGCTATGTCGCTTACGCGACCGCGCGATCGCTTTGATGCCGGAGGCGTAAAGGGCCGCCGCGACTGTGTCGCCCGCCCGCCCCTCGATCGGAGAGCCGTTCCAATTGAAGGTAACGCGCTCTTGAGAAGCGTGACGCAGCCTGTTCAATCCCCGTTCCCCACCGACGAGAAGCTTGCGTTATTGCTTCATATCACGAACGGGGGCGGGGGCGACATTCCAAGTCGTGACCGACGCTCGTTCCGCGGTGCGGATTCCTGGCAGCTTGGCGCTTTATCGAATCGCCGCGCTTGGTCACCGCATCTCCCTGAGAATTTTTACCGGCCGAAAGATTCGTCTCCCCAGTGGGTGCCGGTTGACTAGGCTCAGGGGTATTGCTGCCGAAGACAGTCGACATGTCGCCATCGGTCGGCATGTCATTTTGTGCCCTTGCGGCACCAGTGATGGACGCTGCGAGAAAAAGTGCGAGCCGAGCGCGCATCGCAACATCTCATCGCTCAAAGCTGTAAATGATGGAATTTTATCGCTTCGCGCTCTCATGACGTGTGAGCCGTTTCATATGCAGGGCATTTTGAGGTGCTTAAAGTTTCAAGTCGGTTTGGGGGCGACCGACTCCTGCCCAAAGTTTCGAATTCTCCCGATGAGGAAGCCCGGTCGCACGTTGCGAAGCTCATAAACCTTTGTCGCGACGCTTGACCGAACCGCAGCTTAAGGAGGCAAACGCGATGTCCACTCATAGACTAGGCCGCTTGCATCGCACCTACGATCCGCGGATTCCACACATGAGCGCTCTGGTTGCGGGCCAGGCCCTGTCGCCGCCGCCGGCGCAAGTGAATTACACGACGGACATGCCGACCAATCTGGGCATGATGCTCAACGACAAGCTCGGCGATTGCACATGCGCCGCCGTCTATCATGCGATTCAAGTTTGGAGCTTTAATGCAACAGGCGGCAAGGCCATGCAGACCGAGCCGGACAAGGATGTCGAGCAACTTTATATCCTTGCGTGCGGCTACAATCCCCGTGTTCCCGGTGAAGGGCCCGGAGGCAACGAACAGCACGTTCTTACCTACCTTCTGAACAAGGGTGCTCCGTTCGGCCCGAAGGGCCAAGCCGCACACAAGATCGCGGCTTTTGTCGAGGTCGATCCACGCAACACCGACGATGTCAAACGAACGATCAACGACTGTGGCGTCGCCTATATCGGATTCAACGTGCCGCAGTACATCGTACCGTCGGGCGGGCAACCACCCGCGGTCTGGGACGTGCAGAACACGGACACGAATATCGTGGGCGGTCACGCGGTCGTGCTCGCGGGCTACAATGCGAACGGCGCACGCTTGATCTCCTGGGGCCAGCTCTACAGCATGACCTGGGCCTTTTT
Source organism: Alphaproteobacteria bacterium (assembly GCA_035625915.1). Classification (NCBI taxonomy): domain Bacteria; kingdom Pseudomonadati; phylum Pseudomonadota; class Alphaproteobacteria; species Alphaproteobacteria bacterium. Next base: position 10,019 of record DASPOR010000097.1, read on the forward strand.
CGCGAAGTATGTCGACGAAACCTACGCGATCGCCGACAGCACCTGGTTCGAGCACACCGGCAAAACGCCCGGCGGCCTGACGCTCAGCGAGCTCGAAGTGCAAATGCAGGCGCTTAGGACATAATTTGTCGAGGCACACCTGTAAATACGCACCCTCGACGCGGTAATGAGCTGTCACCTGCTGCGCTGTCCATCAGTCTGGAGCCGATGGACAGCGCAGACCGGCGTGGCCATTTCGATAGAATGGCATTCGGTGCCGCTCTCGGCGGCTGAACGCACCGTGCGGTCTCAGGTAACGACAACAACGGTGGATTCCGTCCCGGCTGGACAGTCGCTGCCGCTCTCTTCTCGGTGAAATATGCATCCGCTGAATAACAGGGTGGGGGATCCGAGTGGATACCGGACGAAAATCCACGCTTCCGAGATCTCTTGAAAAAGGCAAAATAGGATGCAAGTTAGACAGTCGCCGGCTGCTGCGAGTCGGTTAGTCGACCTCTGTACTTTGATACATCGACGATGTGCCGCGATCGCGGCATTGTTCAAATATCTCCTTCCGGGGTGGAGCTAGACTATGGCCGATGCGCTCTTTCACGCCCTTGCGATGGCTTTCGCCATGGGCTGGGACATCCTCTGGGCCCTGATCTTGGGCTTTTCGCTGTCGGGGGTGATCCAGGCCGTCGTCACAAAGGGCGAAATGGGGCGCCTGCTGCCCGATGCCTCGCCGCGCTCGATCCTGATTGCGAGCGGACTCGGTGCGGCAAGCTCATCGTGCTCCTACGCGGCGGTGGCCCTCGCGCGGTCGATCTTCCGTAAGGGGGGTGATTTTATCGCCGCCATGGCGTTCCAGTTCGCCTCGACCAATCTGGTGCTCGAGCTCGGGATCATCATGGCCGTGCTGATGGGCTGGCAGTTTACGGCCGCAGAGTTCGTCGGCGGCCCGATCATGATCGTCATGCTTGTCATCATTCTTCGTTCGGTCATGAACCGGCGGCTCATCGAGGAGGCGCGGCGGCAAGCGGATCGGGGATTGCAAGGGCGGATGGAGGGACATGCCGGGATGGACATGTCGGTCGGCGGCGAGGGGTCGATCCTGGCCCGGGCACTTTCGGCCGAGGGCTTCACGGCGATCAGCCACTATTTCATAATGGATTGGGCCAGCATCTGGATCGATGTCGTCCTAGGGTTGCTGATCGCGGGCGCCCTCGGCGCCTGGGTCCCGAACGATGTCTGGCAACAGTTCTTCCTGGCGCACGACCCGACCTGGTCGAAGGTGGTTGGGCCGCTGATCGGGCCTGTCGTTGCGATCGTGTCATTCGTCTGCTCGGTCGGGAACGTTCCGCTCGCGGCGGTCCTGTGGAACGGCGGGATCAGCTTCGGCGGCGTCGTGGCGTTCATCTTCGCCGACTTGATCGTTCTGCCGGTGCTGGATATCTACCGCAAATATTACGGTCTCAAAATCGCTGGCTTGCTATTTGCGGTGTTCTTCGTCGCGATGGCCGGTGCGGGATACGTCGTCGAAATGCTGTTCGACGTTCTGGGTTGGTCGCCGCGGCAGAGAACGGCGCTGGTCGTCGAATCCCACGTCAGCTGGAACTACACCACCGTTCTCAACATCGTCTTCCTCGCCCTAGCCGGCCTAATGACCTGGCGCTTTCTGAAGACGGGTGGTCCAGCAATGCTGCGCATGATGAACCAACCGATGGATGGCCAAGGTCACGACGACCACGCCCATGCCCAGCACACCCATGCCGGGCACTCCCATGCTCATCATCGGCGCGATGACGATTGAGCGTCGTTCGACAACCGCCGCTTCGATCCCTGACGCTCAGCGCCATGCCGATGGGGCGCGTGACGGCGATGCGCCGCGCGATGGCGATGTCCCGTGTCAGCGCGATTTCCAGAATCTTGGCCGTGCGATGCGCCCTGCCGGCGGGGCATACGACCCTGCCCGGGCGAATTGCCAGCGCCGGGTTCCGGCTGGTGGGGCTTTCGCTCGCCGCGATGATTGGCCGGCGCGGGGCCAGCCGCTCGCTTTGCACTCCCGCCGACGAAGGGATGATCCGCGACGACCGAAAGGGACCGTTTGGTCAGCCGCTCGATATCGCGCAGGAGGCCTCGCTCGCTCGCATCGCAGAAGGCAAGTGCCGTACCCGAGGCGCCTGCGCGCGCGGTGCGGCCGATGCGATGCACGTAGCTTTCGGGAACATTCGGCAAATCGAAGTTGATCACGTGGGACACACCTTCGATGTCGATGCCGCGTGCCGCGATGTCGGTCGCGACCAGCACACGCACGCGTCCCGCACGGAAGGCGTCGAGTGCGCGCTGGCGGGCCGATTGGGATTTATTCCCGTGGATCGCCTCGGCCCGGATGTTGTTGCGGTCCAAATACTCCACGACACGATTGGCGCCATGCTTTGTGCGCGTGAACACCAGAGTACGGGCCATCCGCGGGTCCTTGAGCAGGCTTGCCAGAAGGGCGCGCTTGTTGGCTGCGTCGACGAAGAGGACCCGCTGATTGATCGACTCGACCGTCGAGGAGACGGGCGTCACTTCGACCCTGATGGGGTTCCTGAGGATATTCTGGGCAAGGTGTGCGATATCTGCAGGCATTGTCGCGGAAAACAACAATGTCTGCCGGTCTTTTGGAAGTGCCGCGACGATCTTTCTGATATCGCGGATGAAACCCATGTCCAGCATCCTGTCCGCCTCGTCGAGCACAAGGATCGAAAGGCGGTCGAGTTTGACATGACCTTGACCCATGAGGTCGAGCAGGCGCCCGGGCGTCGCGATCACGATGTCGACGCCGCGACGGAGGGAGTCGACTTGCGGGTTTTGTCCAACGCCGCCGAAGATGACGGCGTGCCGCAGGTGCATGTATCGCCCATAGGACCGAAAGCTCTCGCCGATCTGGATGGCAAGTTCGCGGGTCGGCGTGAGAATGAGGGCTCGCGCATATTTGGGACCTGCACTGGTGCGCGGATCGGCGAGGCGTTCGAGGATCGGCAAGGCGAACGCGGCCGTCTTGCCGGTGCCGGTCTGCGCCACGCCGAGGAGGTCGCGTCCGGCCCGGAGATGGGGGATCGCCTGGGCCTGGATGGGGGTTGGGATTCGATATTGCTCGGTTTCGAGGGCGCGCAGAATGGGGGCACTCAAGGCGAGGTCGGTGAATTGTAGTGTCACGATGTAAGTACTTTCTTCTTGGCCGTCACAAACATGCGGGCTCGACCGG
>DASPOR010000098.1 GCA_035625915.1 Alphaproteobacteria bacterium
GCAGTGGGCGCCTATCTCGCCGTCAACGGGGCGCTTTATCTGTTCCAGCGCCGGCTCGTCTTCGTCCCCATCGGCAAACCAGGGACACCGGATGCGGCCGGTGTACCGGAGATGCGAGTGGTGCACTATACGACCGCTGACAGCTCGACGCTTTCAGCGTGGTATAAACCGCCCGAAGACGCACTTCCCACATTCGTTTATTTTCATGGCAATGCCGGCCACCTTGGCGAACGGGCCTTCAAAGCGCGTTTCTTCATCGATCGGGGTTACGGTTTCCTGCTGACGAGCTATCGCGGGTACAGCGGCAATCCCGGCCGCCCGACCGAAGCCGGGCTCTATAGCGACGCGCGCGCAGCGCTTGCGTTTCTTTCAAGCAGCGGGATCGCCGTCAACAGGACCGTGCTTTACGGGGAATCCCTCGGTACGGGGGTTGCAGTCGAGATGGCGCGGTTGGTCCGGCCGGCGGCACTCGTGCTGGAAGCACCCTTCACCTCGCTTGTCGACGTCGCCGCCGCACGCTTCTGGTGGACACCGGCGCGCTGGCTGGTGCGCGACAGGTTCGACTCCCTTGCGAAAATTCCGGCAATCGCCTGTCCGTTGCTAATCGTTCACGGCGAGCGCGATGACACCGTGCCCAGGAAATTCGGCGAACGTCTCTTCGGTGCAGCGCCGGAGCCGAAGGAGTTCAAGGTCCTGCTCGAGGCGGGACACAACGATCTCTTCGAACACGGTGCGGCCGATCTGGTGGACGAATTTCTAAGGTGCCGGTTGAGTGACGCGCATTAGCGGTGCGCCTGAATGCGAAGCGAATTGCTAAAACTTTTCGATAATGCAGATAAAATAAACTCCAAATATTATTTCAAATTATCCGAAATAATACTTGATAATATTTAGATTGCTGTAAGTATTTCTCAGCATCATACTGGGCATGGTATAGTCGTACGCAGTGGGTCTCGAATGCGATGACGAGCGCGCGGGAAAGCGTGTTTCTCGGTATTTCGTCCCTGGGCAGTCGCCTGCCAGCGGGGGCGGGTGCCGCGCCGCGCGCCCATGCCGACGCCGTAAAGCCGGTCGAGCGACTGGCGCTGCCGCCACCTCCCTCTCGTGATGAGCGGTCGAAGGGCATACCTCAGATCGGGCCGCCGGCTGACGAGGCAACCCGAGCGGTGCGTGACGAACACGAGTATCTTGGGTGGCGCCGTCGGCGCCGCCGGCGATCGAGCGACGTGAAGCCCGCCGAAAACCTGCCTGAAAATTCGGCACCCCAGGATGTGTCGGCGCAGGGTGCAAACCACGCCTATCGTCGCCGGGTTGTCGCCAATCACGGGCTCGATCGAGCGAACGGCCGCCTCATAAATTTCAGCACGTAATCGGCCTCCGTTGCGCATCGATTCCGTTGCAAGGCGCCTCGTTCATGATGCGGCGACGGTTCCTTGGGCTCGGAGCTTGACGAGCTTGTCGGGAGAATCGATATCGACCAGCACACCGTCGTCGTCCATTTCGACCTCAAATACGACTTCATGGTATTGGCCGATCAGGTGGCGCGCACCGCTGTCGCCTTTGAGGCGCTGCATCTCGGGAAAGAAGCGGCGTGCGAGGAGGATCGGATTGCCGCGCTTGCCTCGAAAAGTGGGAACGCAGATGGCGCGGCCTTCGGTCGGGTTGAACGCCGCGATGAGCCGGTCGAGCTGTGCGGTCCGGATGCGCGGCATGTCGCCGAGGCAAATGAGCGCACCGTCCACGTCATTGGACAGTGCCGCAATACCGTGGCGGACGGAACTCGCAAGGCCCTCTTCATATTCCGGATTGCGAACGAACGTGATGCGGCGCGCGGCAAGCGCCTCCTCCACACGCTCGGCCTCATGGCCGGTCACGACGATAATAGGCGACGCATGCGACGCCGTGACCGCATCCAAGACGCGCGCCACCATGGTGCCGCCATCAATCTCTGCGAGAAGCTTGTTCGCCTTGCCCATCCGACGCGAGAGCCCGGCCGCTAGAACGATGGCTGCTACCTTCGGCTCGTGAACGCCGGATTGGGTGCCGGGTGCCGACGTCGCCTGGGCGCGCGGCAACCCCCGTGTTTCAACCTCCCCCAAAAGACCGCCGGCGCCCATGCGGGCGAGATCCTCGCGGCCAATCGGCAGCCCGGCGAGGAGTCGCCAAAGCACCCAGTCAAAGCCATTGAACTTGGGCGAGCGGGCGCAGCCCGGAAGGCCCACGACCGGGATATGCCCGTCCAACGTGGCGACCAACAGCAGATTGCCGGGGTCGACGGGCATGCCGAAGTGGAGCACGGCACCGCCGGCATTTTCGATGCCGCGCGGGACCACATCGCGCCGATCGACGATCGCGGATGCCCCGGAGACGAATATGGGATCGCATCCTTGTCCCCGGAGCGCCTTTATCGCTGCAGCGATTTCGCCCGCATCGTGCCCGCAACGGATTTCGCTCGCGAGCCTGCTGCCGTAGGAGTCGAGCCGAACCTCAAGAACATTCCGCCCCTTGTCGAGGACGCTTTCCTTGGTTCCTGGGAGGCGCGTTTGGACGAGACCAGCGGACTTGACGAGAAATGGCGCCACCTGCACGAGAGGACCGCCGGTGCGCGCGATCTCGCGACACCGCTCGATCGTCGAGCGTGCTGCGGCAAACGGTATGATCTTGATCGTGGCTACCATCTGACGCGGCTCGACGGGCTCGAACGGTGTTACGGTCGCGATGGTGATCGCTTCATCGACGAGATTGAGACTGTCGACGCGTGCCCGATCGATGACGGCGATCCCACGCACCTCGGCGAAGAGGTTGCAGCGGCCGGTGAAGGCGCGGCTCACGGTCACATGGGCGCCAGCCGATGCGTTCGCCACCGCCGCGGCGGCGGCGTCCTCGGGCATTTCATCAGGTTCGATCCTGGCCCCGACCACGCTTCGATAGCCGCCTTCGCGCAGTGCTGCGATATCGTCTGGCGACAGCTTGCGCCCTTTCTTGTAGATCCCCTTTCCCACGCGCAACGAATGCGCGAGGATCGCACCCTCCGCCTCCTCGAGCGGGATTTCGTCGAAGATCATGCCCGACCGAGCTCCTTGACCGAACTCTTCGCTGCTAACTCCTTCGCGTGCAGCACTCCGGTCACTTGGGCCATGATCGCAATGGCGATTTCCGCGGGCGACTTGGCGCCGATCGAAAGACCGGCCGGGCCATGAATGCGCCCTAGATCGGCGTCGTCGAAGCCGCTCTCCTTGAGACGAGCGAGGCGCTTTGCGTGGGTGCGTGTGCTCCCGAGTGCGCCGATATAAAATGCGTCGGAGCGCAACGCCGCCTCGAGTGCGGGATCGTCGATCTTGGGATCGTGGGTGAGGGTCACGACCGCAGTGCGTCGATCGGGTACAAGGCGCATGAGCGCATCGTCCGGCCAGTCGTGGGTGATCTCGACATTGGGAAAACGCTCGCCTGTCGCAAAGGCGCGGCGCGGATCGACCACCATCACCGCGTACCCGGCAAGGCTCGCGATCGGGGCGAGCGATTGGGCGATATGCACAGCACCGACGACCACCATGCGAAGGGGCGGGTTGAACACCTGCGCGAAAATGCGACGTGCGTTTGCGTCGAACGTCTGGCTTCGATCGTCGCGGATCGCACTCCGCACATTCGCAAGCTCTGCCCGGTTCAGATCGAGCCCACCCGTCACGGCGCTCAGCGTGACGAGCGCCTGCGAACCGGACTTGAGATCGGTTGCAAGTGCCGCAGGCAGTTTCTTGCCCCGTGCCTCGAGAAGGGCATCGAGGATCGCGCGCTTCATTCCATCCTCTCGACGAATACTTGCACCTTGCCCCCGCATGCGAGGCCAACTTCCCATGCCTGCTCGTCGGAGACGCCAAAATCGAGGAGTCGGGGTTTGCCGTCGGCGATAGCGGCCAGCGCCTCGGTCACGACCGCACCTTCAATGCAGCCGCCCGAGACCGAACCTTCCATCACGCCCTTTTCGTCCACGACAAGCTGGCTACCCACCGGCCGAGGCGACGAGCCCCAGGTCGAGACCACGGTTGCAATCGCCACCCCTCGACCCCGATTACGCCAGTCGCGAGCCAGGGCAAGTATATCCTGCTGTCCTTCGGTCATGCTCTTCCTCCAAGCCAGCGGCTAACACCTTCCTCGCGCCGCGCGCCGGCCTCGCCGAGCGCTTCCGCGAGCTGCGTCAGGCTCTCGAGATTATGCACCGTTCTGAAATCGTCGACATGGGGCAGAATTGCCCTCATGCCAAGGGACTTCGGCTCAAAGCCTTCGTAACGCAGCAGCGGATTAAGCCAGATAAGTCGCCTGCAGGATTTGTGAAGTCGCTCCATCTCCTCCGCGAGGCCTTCGCCGGCGTCGCGATCGAGACCGTCCGAAATGAAGAGAAGGACGGCACCCTGCCCGAGCACTCGACGCGACCAGTGCCGGTTGAAATCCCCGAGGCTTGCCCCGATCCGCGTTCCGCCCGACCAGTCCTCGACCGCGTTCGCGACCCGGTCGAGCGCGACGTCCACGTCGCGCTGACGCAAATGGCGGGTGATGTTGGTAAGCCGGGTTCCGAAGAGAAACGTATGAACGCGATCGCGGTCGTTCGTGAGCGCGTGGAGGAAATGCAGCAGCATTCGTGAATAGCGGCTCATCGAGCCCGAGATGTCGCACAGCACGACAATGGGCGGGTGACGCTCGCGCCGACTTCGGTGCCTGAGATCGATATCTTGGCCCCCACCGCGAAGGCTCGCGCGCAAGGTGGCGCGCATGTCGATCCGTCGTCCCGTCGGATCGGCGCGGAACCGCCGGGTCGGCGTTTTCATGATCGGCAGGCGTATTCGCGCCATGACGGCCTTCGCCGTGCGCATCTCCTCGCTCGTCATTTGCTCGAAATCCATCTTCTGGAGGATCTCGCGATCGGAATAGGTGAGGGCGGCATCGGCCACGATTTCAGGTTCGCGTGCCTCGTCCTCCGCGTCGCCGCGACCGGGCGCGTCGGCGGAAAGCGCTTCCACGAGGCGTCGGCTTGGCATGTCTTCGTGCCCTTCGCCTTCGGGCACGCGCACGGTTGGCAGCATAAGACTCATCATCCGCTCGAGCAGCTTCGGATTGCGCCAAAAAATGTGGAATGCTTGATCGAAGATCTGGCGATGTTCGCGCCGGTTCACGAAGACGGCGTGGAGCGTCCAATAGAAATCCTCGCGGCTTGTGATGCCGACGGCGCGAACGGCATCGACCGCGGCCAACACGCGGCCGGGCCCGATCGGGAGGCCGGCGCGGCGAAGCACGCGAGCGAAGTGCATCAGGTTGGCAACGAGCTTGCCGCCCTCCGGTTCGGATTCTACGGAACCCACGGTCATGCCGGAACCTTCGACGGGTCGGCTCCTATTGGGCCGGCAGCGCTCACGCCGGCTGGCGTTCTTTGTGCTCTGCCGCTTCGTTGGCGGCAAGCTCGGCTTGGACCTGTGCCAGGATCGCAGCCGCTTCGCTACCCTGAATCTTCGCGATGTCGTCCTGATATTTGAGAAGGACGCCGAGGGTATTGTCGACCGAACGTTGGTCGAGGGCGATAACGTCGAGCTGGGTCAATGCATGGGCCCAATCGATTGTCTCGGCGATACCGGGTAGCTTGAAGAGATCGCGCCGGCGAAGCGACTGCACGAACCCGACCACCTGACGTGAGAGCTCGACCGGTGCGGTCGGCGCTTTGAGCCGCAGGATTTCGAGCTCCCGTGCGGCACTGGGATAGTCAACCCAATAATAGAAACAGCGTCGCTTGAGTGCGTCGTGAATTTCGCGCGTGCGGTTCGACGTGATAACCACGATTGGGGGTCGTTCGGCGCGCATCGAGCCGATCTCGGGAATCGTGATCTGAAAATCCGACAGGACTTCGAGAAGGTAGGCTTCGAACGGCTCATCGGCCCGGTCGAGTTCGTCGATCAGAAGTACGGGCGCACCGGCTGAGTCCGGCTCGAGCGATTGAAGAAGTGGCCGCTTGATCAGGAACCGCTCCGAAAATATGTCCTGGGCGAGGGTGTCGCGATCCTTCTGGCCCGCCGCCTCCGCAAGCCTGATCTCGATCATCTGACGCGAGTAGTTCCATTCGTAGACTGCGGAGGCGACGTCGAGACCTTCGTAGCATTGAAGGCGCACAAGCCGCCGTCCAAGCGTCTCGGCGAGCACCTTGGCGATCTCGGTCTTGCCGACGCCCGCTTCGCCTTCGAGGAACAGCGGACGACCGAGCTTGAGTGCGAGGAAGACCGAGGTGGCGCAGCTACGGTCGGCGACGTAGCGGCCGCCGGCCAGCAATGCGTGCGTTTGCTCGACCGTGTCGGGAAGATTCATGTGCGCGCCGAAATCCCGCGCGAAAGTTCCCCCGCGCGGAGTCGGGACGACGACGGCGACGGGCAATCGGAACGCGACGGCACCGTGTCCATTGTCGCGGCGGAACCGGCATGGCCGCGTGGCATGGGATCAGCCGGCCGCCTGGACCGCCCGCTTCGCCATCACGCCGACGAGGTGGGCGCGGTACTCAGCACTCGCATGGATGTCGGCGTTGAGGCCGTCGGCCTTCACTTTGAGCCCGTCGAGTGCTGCGGCCGAAAAGCTCTTACCCAACGCCGCTTCGGCGTCCTTGAGACGGAACACAGACGGACCCGCACCGGTGACCGCGACGCGAACGGCGCCGCCGGCCTTCGAGACGAAGACGCCGACAACCGCGTAGCGCGAGGCGGGGTTTGGAAATTTCGCGTAACCAGATTTTTCGGGGATGGGGAAGCTGACGGCGGTGACGATTTCGTCGGCCTGAAGCGCGGTCTCGAAAAGGCCCTTGAAAAAATCGTCGGCGGCGATCTTGCGCTTGTTCGTAACGATGGTGGCACCCAGGGCGACAACACCGGCGGGATAATCGGCCGCCGGATCGGCATTGGCGATCGAGCCGCCGATGGTGCCTCGATTGCGCACCTGCGGGTCTCCGATGCCGTCGGCGAGGGCCGCGAGCGCTGGGATTGCCTTTTTCACCTCGGCGGAAGCCGCAACATCGGCATGGGTGGTCATCGCACCAATAACCACCGCGTTTCCGTCCTTCTTGATTCCCTTGAGTTCCCCGACCAAACCGAGATCGACGAGATCGGATGGCCGCGCCAGGCGCTGCTTCAAGGTCGGGATGAGAGTCATTCCGCCCGCGACGAGCTTGGCCTCGTCCTTGCCCGCCAACGTCTTTGCGACGTCCGCAAGGCTTTTCGGCCGATGGTAGTTGAAATCGTACATCGCTGAATTCCTCCTCTACTCGGCCGCTTTCGGCATCTTGGCGTCCTGGATCGCGCGCCAGATCTTCTCGGGCGTGGCCGGCATATCGAGACTTTTCACGCCAAGGGGACGGAGGGCATCGAGAACTGCACTCATGATGCACGCGGGTGTTCCGATCGCACCCGCTTCTCCGCAGCCCTTCACCCCGAGGGGATTGTGAGTGCAGGGTGTTACGTTCGTCCCGACCGTGAAGGAAGGCAAACAATCGGCCCGCGGCATGGTGTAGTCGAGATACGATCCGGTCAGAAGCTGACCCGACTTCGCGTCGTAAACGCAACTCTCGAGTAGCGCTTGTCCGACACCTTGCGCAATTCCACCGTGGACTTGACCTTCGACGATCATGGGGTTGATGACCCGGCCGAAATCGTCCGCGGCCGTGAAACGGGCGATCGTGACCGTCCCCGTTTCGGGATCGATCTCCACTTCGGAAACGTAAGTGCCGGCGGGATAGGTGAAATTCGCCGGATCGTAGAAGCTTTGCTCCTCGAGGCCGGGCTCGAGGCCTTTTGGGTAATTGTGCGGCACATAGGCCGTAAGCGAAATCTCGGTCAGGGTTTTCTTCTTGTCGGTGCCGGCAACCCGAAACTCGCCGTTCGAGAACTCAATGTCGGCTTCGGCCGCCTCTAGAAGATGCGCTGCGATCTTCTTTCCCTTCGCGATGACCTTTTGCATCGCATGGAAGATCGCGGATCCGCCGACGGCGAGGGAGCGCGAACCGTAGGTACCCATGCCGAAGGGAATCTTATCCGTGTCGCCATGGACGATATCGACGTTTTCAATCGGCACGCCGAGGGTCGAGGACACGAGCTGCGAGAACGTCGTTTCGTGCCCTTGGCCGTGGCTGTGCGAGCCCGTATAGACCGTCACGGACCCGGTCGGGTGCACGCGCACCGCCGCCGACTCGTAAAGGCCCGCCCGCGCGCCGAGCGAGCCAACCACGGCCGACGGCGCAATACCGCACGCCTCGATGTAGCTTGCAATGCCGAGTCCGCGAAGCTTGCCGGCATTCTTCGACTCATCGCGCCGCTTTGCGAAGCCGGCATAGTCGCTGGCCTTGAGCGCCTGATCGAGCGTCGTATGGTAATCGCCGATGTCGTATTGAAGTGCAACCGGCGTTTGGTACGGGAACTTGTCGCGCGGCACATAGTTTCTGCGCCGAATCTCCGCGCGATCCATTCCCATGACGTTCGCCGCCTCTTCGACCACGCGCTCGATGACGTAGGTCGCTTCCGGCCGTCCGGCGCCGCGATAGGCGTCGACCGGCACGGTATGGGTAAAGACCGCCCGCACCGAACAGTGGATCGCCGGGGTCGCATAGTTGCCGGCGAGCAGCGTTCCATAAAGGTATGTCGGCACGCAGGGTGCAAAGGTCGATAGATAGGCACCGAGGTTGGCCTTGGTCGCGACCTTGAAGGCAAGGAACTTGCCGTCTTTGTCGAGGGCCAGTTCGGCGTGGGTCACATGATCGCGCCCATGCGCGTCGCTCATGAAGGACTCGGAGCGATCCGCGGTCCATTTGATCGGCCGCCCGACCTTCTTGGCCGCCCAGGTGACGAGTGCTTCCTCGGCGTAGTGGAAGATCTTGGAGCCGAAGCCCCCGCCCACGTCGGGGGCGACGACGCGAAGCTTGTTTTCCGGAATGCCCAGCACGAAAGCGCCCATGAGCAGCCGGATCACGTGGGGATTCTGGCTCGTTGTGTAGAGCGTGTGCATGTCGGATGCTACGTCGTACTCGCCGATCGCAGCACGCGGCTCTATTGCATTCGGGATGAGCCGGTTGTTGACAAGATCGACTTTTGCGACCTTGAAAGCGCCCTTGAATGCCGCGTCCGCCGCCACGGGATCGCCGATCTGCCAATCGTAGCAAGTGTTGTTCGCCGCCTGCTCCCACACCTGCGGAGCGCCGGGCTTGAGTGCCTCCGCGATTGTCACGGCTGCCGGCAGTTCCTGATAGGTCACCTCGACGAGTTCGGCACCATCGCGCGCCGCCGCCCGGCTCTCTGCGACGATAAGGGCGACCTGATCGCCCACGTGGCGGACGCGATCGACCGCGAGTGGGGGATGAGGTGGCTCGACCATGGGCGAACCATCCTTGCTGTGGACGAGCCAGCCGCAGGGCAGCCCGCCATGTTTGTCGGCCGCAAAGTCCGCCCCCGTGAAGATCGCGATGACACCCGGCACCTTGAGGGCTTTGGCCGTGTCGATCTTGGTGATTTTCGCGTGCGCGTGCGGCGAACGCAGGATGTGCGCGTAGGTCTGCCCTGGGCGATTGATGTCGTCGGTATAAGTGCCGCGGCCCGTCAGGAACCTGGCATCTTCCTTGCGCCGTACGGCGGCGCCGATCCCACTGTCAGGCATGTCACTTCCCCCTCATGGCGGCAGCACCAGCGCGAATAGATTTGACGATGTTGTGGTAGCCCGTGCAGCGGCAGATGTTGCCCTCGAGCCACTCGCGCACCTCGCGCTCGCTGGGGTCGGGATTGTGCTTCACGAGGTCGATGGCGCTCATCACCATCCCGGGCGTACAAAACCCGCACTGCAGACCGTGGTTCTCCCGGAACGCTTCCTGCATCGGATGCAGTTTGCCGCCGTTGGCGAGCCCTTCGATGGTCGTGACCTTGGCGCCCTCGGCCTGTACCGCGAGCAGGGTGCAGCTTTTGACGGAGCGGCCGTCGACATGCACGACGCAGGCGCCGCACTGGCTCGTATCGCAACCGACGTGAGTCCCCGTGAGGCGAAGATTTTCGCGCAGGAGCTGAACCAGCAACGTGCGCGCTTCGACCGTTTCAGAGACAGGCTTTCCGTTCACCGTCAAGGAAACCGAGACAGCAGTCATGACCCCTCCCAGAGCTTATTCGAATTGCGGCCCGTGACATCGGGCCAAGCATCTTGGGTCGTAGTGTGGGCCGCCGAGCGCGCGCCAGTCAAGGTGCGGCAGCGAGAAATTTCGTCGCAGTGGCGATGGGTGCGAACAAGTCAGTTCGCAGCACGTCGAGCAGAATTGCATTCAAGGGCCGCGCCTCCTGTCATTCGGCGGACAAAACGCCCGTCACGTTTTGCTTTTGAAATGTAACCGTCTATCTGTATAATACTGGTTGACCCGTGGGTGTCTTAAGGTACGGTTTCGCACGCGAACAAGAACCGGAGACAGGCGATGAAGAATCGGCTCCGCCGGCGGCCGCCCCTCATGGCCTTGGCACTGCAAATCGTCCCTACGGCGATCCTCCTCGCCTCCGGGGCACTCGCGGATGAAGCGGAGACTATGAGCGGTCTCTACCAAGCCATGGAGATCGTTACGGGCACCGACATGCGCAGCCGACCGAAGGGATTCGCGGAATGCTTCCGCGATGTGCTTGTGAAAGTGTCGGGGGAGCCGCGGCTGCGCGAGGATCCACGCGTTGCGGAACTTGCCTCCCGTGCCGATGCGTTCGTTACGTCGTTCAATTATGTCGACCCAAAGGCGGCGCAAAAGGTCCATGACGATCAGGGGACCTACGATCGATCCTACAACCTTACCGTAAACTTCGATCCCGGACGGATCGACAAAACGCTCTTGGATCTGGGCGAGGAACCCTGGCGTGGGGAACGACCCATCGTGGTGCCGATCCTTACCGTGCACAGCACTTCGGCATCCTATCTCTTGAGTGCGGAAAATTCCGCGGGGGCCGACCAACGGGCTGCGTTCGCTAGCCTTGCGAGCGACGACGGCCTTAAAGCTCGATTTCCAACCGATGCCGAGTTCGCGGCGTGGGGTGTCACGATCGGCCAAGTTCCAGAATTACCGGCGGAGAGCGCCCCCAACGAAGTACCCGTCGCCGGCACGCTCACCTTCGATCCGACCCTGCCCGGTTGGGTCGGAGCATGGCGCACGCGCTGGCACGGCGTCGAATATCAATGGCGGATCAGCGGCGTGAATTACGACAGCGCGTTTCGCAATGCTGTTCGCGGCGTCCTGCGGATCGCGTCCGGCCATGACGGCCCCGTGTGACCCTGCTGCGTTGGGCCGATCCTTCGGCTCTTCACGCAAAAGCGATGAGCAATAGAATGATAACGATCACAACGGCGCCGATCCACACGGCCGGCGAAAGGCCTTTCTGCCGCTGTGGCGGCCTCTCCGGCGCCCCTTGGGCGGGGACAGGGGTCGGCGCGGCTTCGGCGGGGGCAGGTGCTGGCTGTGCCCCTCCCGTCGACAGCAATTCGGCGAACTTGCCGAAAAAATCATCCGACAATTTCTTGGCCGTGCTGTCGATGAGCCGCGAGCCGATTTGCGCGAGCTTGCCACCCACATTTGCGCTGGCCTTATAGCGAAGGATCGTAGCGCCGCTGTCTTCTTCGAGTGCGACTTCAGCACCACCGCGCGCAAAGCCCGCAGCACCTCCTTTGCCTTCGCCGGAGATCTTGTAGCTCTTCGGTGGGTCGAGGTCCGAGAGTGTTACCACACCCGTGAAGGTGGCCTTTACAGGGCCGACCTTCGCGACGACTTTTGCCGTGAATTCGTCCGGCCCCGACCTCTCGAGGGACTCGCAACCGGGAATCGACTGCTTGAGAAATTCGGGATCATTGAGGGCCTCCCACACCCGTTGGCGTGGTGCCGCGATCCGATACTCGCCGGTCATGTCCATGCAATTTCCCTCGAAAATCATCCGCCGCGTCGGGCGGTTGAGACATGGCAGAGACTATCCCCCCGCCATGACCACGGCAAGCATTCGCGGGTTTGCACGGACGATCGGGTGAAGGAAGGTAGCGGTTGTTTTCCGGTATGCGGTCCCTTAGGTTCGCGCCATGCCCGCCTCGCGACTATTCATCGGAAGCGAGATCTACCGTCGCTCGACCTACGGCTCGAAGCATCCGCTCGCGATTTCACGGGTGTCCGCATGCATCGATCTTTGCCGTAGCCTCGGCTGGCTGACCGAGGACGTCTACATCGACAGCCCGTGCGCGACACCCGAGCAGCTCAGGCGATTTCACACCGCCGATTATGTCGCGGCCCTCATCGCCGCCGAGGAATGTCAGCGCGTGCCCGAAGAGACCAAGGCGCGTTACCATATCGGCATCAACGGCAACCCGGTTTTTGCGGAAATCTTTCGTCGGCCGGCAACCGCGTGTGGCGGCACGCTCAAGGCCGTCGATCTCCTCAGCGCCGGTTCCGAGATTGTGTACCATCCCGCGGGCGGAACGCACCACGGCAGGCCCGACAGGGCGAGCGGCTTTTGCTATCTGAACGATCCGGTCCTCGGCATCCAAGCCTTGCTCGATAGCGGGGTAGCGCGCGTGCTTTACCTCGACATCGACGCCCATCATTGCGACGGCGTGCAGGATGCCTTTGCCGGCGAGTCGCGCGTGCTGATGATCTCCGTCCATGAGGCGGGACGGTGGCCGCACACGGGGGCGATCGACGATCGGGCGGGTGGTGCCGCGCGGAATATCCCGGTTCCGCGCGGCCTGAACGACGAGGAATTCGAGTTCCTTCTCGAGCGTGCCGTCTTTCCGCTCGCATCGCGATTCCGGCCCCAGGTCGTCGTCATGCAAGGGGGCTGCGATGCCCTCGCAGACGATCCCATGAGCAAGCTCGAGCTATCCAACAACGCCCTTTGGCGCGCGGTAAGGGGTGCGATGACGATTGCGCCGCGCATGATCGTGCTGGGCGGCGGCGGTTACAATCCTTGGGCAGTGGCCCGATGCTGGGCCGGCGTCTGGGCGACCCTGCGCGGATACACGATCCCCGCGCATCTGCCGGCCGAGGCCGAGGCGGTATTGCGCACCCTGGTCTGGCATCGCAGCCAGGGCCGCAATCCACCCGAACACTGGTTCAAGCACTTGGCGGACGCGCCAAGGCGCGGGCCGATCAGGCCGGAAATTCGCGAAATCGCCGCACGGACCTTGCAAGACTGACGTAAGTCGAGGATGCCCGAAATGCTCCCATCCTGGCCGCGGCAATGCCTTGTCGTCGTGGCATTGCTCTTCACTTCGGCGCTCCATGCAGCCGAACTCCCCACATCTTCGTTGACGATCGTGACCGGGGAGGGCAAGCAACTGAGCTTCACCGTTGAACTCGCCAACACGCCGGCGGAGCGCGAAATGGGCCTCATGTTCCGCAGCTCGCTTGCGCCCGATGCTGGCATGCTGTTCGACTTCAAGGAGCCGCAAATCGTCGCGTTCTGGATGAAGAACACGCTGATCCCGCTCGATATGCTCTTCATCGACAAGACGGGGCGCATTGTCCGTATCGTCGAGCGGGCGGTTCCAGGGTCGCTCACGCCTATATCGTCGGGTGAGCCGGTGCTGGCGGTGCTCGAGGTCAACAGCGGCACCGCCTCACGGCTTGAGATCCACACGGGCGACATCGTCGACCATCCGATCTTCCAGCGCTGAAAAAGGCTTGTGCGCCGGATGAGGCGGCGCACAAGGGAGGGACGTGCGGTCGCCTCAGCGCTTTCGCGCCAGCGTTAGACCGTCGCCAATAGCCAGCATGGCGATGTCGACCCGTTTGTCCCGCTTGAGGCGTGCGTTGAAGGCGCGGAGTGCCGTGGTGTCGGCATCCCGTTTGCGCGAATCGGCCACGGCTCCACTCCATAGGACGTTGTCCACGGCGATAAGGCCGCCGGGTCTCAGCAGCGTCAGGCAGCACTCGTAGTATTTTCCATAATTTGGTTTATCAGCATCGATGAATGCAAAGTCGAAAGTGCCGGAATGGCCGGTTTTGATAAGCTCATCAAGGGATTGTGTCGCGGGCGCCAATTTGAGCGAGATTTTGTGGTCGACCTTTGCGAGCGCCCAATATTTTCGGGCAATCGCCGTGTAGGCCTCG